>JACQOC010000086.1 GCA_016202785.1 Candidatus Aenigmatarchaeota archaeon | reverse complement strand
TGGTGCAGGAGCAGAAGTCGCGTTTCGACTATTTCGTCAATCAGGTCGCGCCCAAAATGGACGCGGAGCAGAAAGCTAACTTGACCATGGGCTTCGCGGGCGGCATGACCTTGCATGAGTGGAGCAAGATCGTCCGGCACTTCACCGAGCTGGCGCGCAAGACCAAGAGCTTCCAGCTGGCCATGATCATCCAGATGCAGCTGCCGTTCATCGAACGGGCGGCACGGGCCATGCATAAAGGCACGATGGCCATGGCCAAGGGCCAGCCGATCGGCGACGGCGCCGGCCCGCTGGCTGCCGCACACTTGATCGGCAACCTGAAGACCGAAGAGATAGAAGAGGACATCGTCATGGCGCGCAAAACCATGGACGGCAAGACGGTTTTCGTCATCAAGGCGAAGGGGCCTGGAGGCAGGCTGGGACGGCCAGGCAAAGCGATCGAAAAGCTGGCCAAGAATGGCAAGATCGCCAAGATTATTTCCATCGACGCGGCGGCCAAATTGGAAGGGGAAACCACGGGCAGCATAGCGGAAGGCGTCGGCGTTGCCATGGGCGGCGTTGGCGTGGAAAGAAGCTATATCGAAGAGGTTGCGGTCAAGCAGTCCATACCTTTGGACAGCATCGTGGTCAAGATGTCCAGCGAGGAAGCCATCATGCCGATGCGCAAGGCAATCAAGGACGCGCTGCCGAAGGTGATGGAAAGCGTCAGCCGCAGCCTGGAGCCGGTGAAGAAGAACGAGGCCGTCATCATCGTCGGCGTCGGCAACACCAGCGGCGTCGGCAACAGCCTGGCTGCGGCCAAGCAGGCCGAAGAGTGGGTGGAAAAGTACGAGCGCCAGGCCAAGGCGGAAGAGCGCAAGCAGAAGAAGCGCTGGAAGTTCGGCTTCTGATAGTTCCGTTTGCGACGTGCCATTTTAATTGTGCCAGCCAACATTATCCATGCGGCTGTTTGCTGACCTGCACATCCATTCCCGATTCAGCCGGGCGTGCAGCAAGGACATAACAATCAAAAGCCTGGAGCGCAACGCCCGGCTCAAAGGCATAAACCTGCTTGGCACCGGCGACTTTGCCCACCCGCAATGGCTTCAGGAGCTGAAGGCGGAGCTGCACGACGACGGCACCGGCTTCCTTAGGACGGCCAGCGGCTTCCCGTTTGTGTTGCAAGTGGAGATCTCCAACATCTTCACCCAGGGCGGCAAAGGCCGGAAGGTGCACAACCTAATACTTGTACCATCCTTTGCCATAGCCGACCAGGTGCAGGAGTGGCTGGCGAAGAAAGGCCGGCTGGATTACGACGGCCGGCCCATATTCGGCTTCAGCTGCATTGAGCTGGTGGAAGGCATGATGGCCATATCCAAGGACATCGTGGTCATACCCGCCCATATCTGGACGCCGTGGTTCAGCGTGTTCGGCAGCCAATCCGGTTTTGATTCCATCGAAGACTGCTTCGGCGACCAGGCCAAGCACATACATGCGTTAGAGACCGGCCTGTCCAGCGATCCGGCCATGAACTGGCGGCTGTCGGCCTTGGATAAATACACTTTAGTTTCCTTTTCCGACTCCCATTCCCACCAGCCGTGGCGCATCGGCCGGGAATGCTGCCGGTTCGACCTGCCGCAGCCATCTTACCAGGCGCTGGCGCAGGCGCTGACCACTGGCGACCGCAAACATTTTTTGGCCACCGTCGAATTCTTCCCGGAAGAAGGCAAGTACCATTATGACGGCCACCGACTGTGCAACGTCTCGATGGCCCCGGCTGAATCAAGGAAGCATAATGACTTCTGCCCGGTATGCAAGCGCAAGATGACCATCGGCGTGCTGCACCGGGTCGAGCAGCTCGCCGACCGGCCGGAAGGGTATGTGCAGCCTGGCGCCATACCGTTCCACTCGCTCATGCCGCTGTCCGAAGTCATCGCCCACGTCGAAGGCGTGGCCAACCCTTATTCCAAAACGGTATGGGCGAAGTACGCAAGCTTGGTCAAGGAATTCGGGAACGAGCTCGCATTGCTGCTGGATGCTAACGTGCAGCATATCGAAAAGGTTGCCGGCAAAGAGCTGGCCGGCATCATCGTTAAGATGCGCAGCCGCGACATCAAAATGGTTCCGGGCTATGACGGCGTGTATGGAAAACTGGCACTAGACGGCCAGACTACGGCCGCTGACATTCCCAAGCCGGCCAAGCAGCAAACAAGCATCAGCGATTACTGACCGTTTCAGACCTTGTTCGACACGGCAATCGCCGCCACCTTTTCGGTGATGTAGCCGTAGTCAGCGTTTGCCTCGATGCGCCGTTGCGTCGCGCCCGGCTGGGCCGCCGTTATGGACGCCATGCAGATGGCCGAGTTGGATTTGCCCTTGTACAAGTCAAGCGCTTTGCTGGCGCACTCGGCAATATTGACGCCGTCGCCGGACACCGTTATGCTCACGCGGTTCCAGGTTGCTGCCGAACAGCCGCCGTCGCAAACGATGCCGTCGCCGCTGTTGGCGACATCGACCCTGACCGGCACGGTGGCAGCCGCGCTGGAGAGCAACACCGGGCTGCGCAGGCTTATGGTTATTTGCAGCGGGCCGGCGGTTGCGGCGCTGCGCGCCTCCAGCCGGGAAGGCTCCAAGCCGGCCAAATCAGCAGGTTCGCCGGCGATCAGCCATTTTATGGCCGTTGCTTTATAGCGGTATGTGACCGACAGTTTGGGCGCATAAGAATTTTGCAGGCTGCCGGCCAATTCCGGCGCCCTGAATTCCAGCTTGCAGGTCTGGCGCAGGCCCGGCCGGATGATCATCCCGGGCCGGCAAGTGCCGGGCAGCGCTTCCCACGACTCCAGGCCATAAATTTTTATATCTTCAACTTGCGCATCCTGGCCGCCGGCATTCGTCAGGCTGACCTGGAAGCTTGCCGCCTGGCCCGGGCCCACGGTCGGCAAAGAGGAGAAGCTTTCAATGGCCAGCCCGACATTGTTGTTGCTGGTGAGGCAGCCTGACGCAACGACTGCGAGCAACAGCATGCATGCGCGGGCCAGGCCGGAAACGGAAACCACAATTAATTCTTGTCGCGGGATAAATAACTCCTTGCGCGCGATGCCAATATAAGACGGCCGGCACATTATTGGATATGGGCGTGCTTGACGCAGCTACCAGCGTGCTGGCGCTGGATGCCAAAGAAACCGTATCCAAGGCGGTCAGCTGGATGCAGGCGAACAACGCCAATGCCGTCGTCGTCACCAGCAACGGCCGTTACCAGGGGCTGGCGTTTGCCAAGGATATCTACCGCCAGCATACCGGCCGGCCGGAGAAGGAGAAGATCGCCAACTTTGTCTCCAAGGTCCGGCTTGCCACTGGCCAGGATAGCTTCGAGTCCTTGGGCAAAGAGATGCTGGAGCGGGACTATAAGGCGGTTGCCATCCAGTCTGGCAAAGGCTACAAGCTGCTCACCCGGCTGGGCATCCTTGCCAACCTGCGGCTGCCGCAACTCAAGCACCTGACGGTTGCCGACGTCATGGCTAAGCCCATCACCATCGCTAAACACGAGCCAGCCGCTTCTGCCAGGGCGATGCTGCGCAAAGGCAGGATATCCCGGCTGGTAGTTATTGACGGCAAGGGCAACCTGGAAGGCACCGTCGACGTGGTGGGCATGCTGGGCCTGGAGATTTCGCGCGGCAAAGCCGCTATGGGCGAAATAGCCGGGGAAAGCACCAGGCTGGAAGACATTCCAATCTCGTCTTTCACCAAGCCGGGCGTCATCACTGTGGACCCGTCAGCTTCACTGCATGACGCCATCCAGCGCATGGCGGACAGCAATATGGACTGCGCCATGGCCGGCCCGGCGCTGGTGGGCATCATCACGCCACGCCCGATACTCCGCGCCGTGTTCGCCGAGCGTGCCTTGCCTTCTTCCCAAGTGAGCATATCCGGCCTGCAGCATGACGATGAATTTACCGAAGACCGGTTCCGCCAGGAGATGGCGAAACTGGCCAGCCGGCTGGGCAAGGCGCTGCGCCTGCAAGGCCTGGATGTCAGGGTCGATAGGCACCACAAGGAAGGCAGCGTCAAGACCAAATATTCGGCAAGGATCAATGCGCCTTCCAACCTGGGCCTGCTGCACGCCCAAGCGTTCGGCTGGGACCTGGTCACGGCCGGCCGGCAGGCGGCCGAGCGGCTGTTAAAGGAAGCCGAGAAGAAGGCCGGCAAGCGCAAGTGATGGATTCCCTCTTAAACGCACGATTGTCAGCTTTATAAAGCATGGCGGGCAATCCTCATTATGCGCACCGTCCATGTCGTTCCTGTCTTGCTCGCTATAATCTTCGTAGTTTCTGTTGCCGCCGCGCGGCCAGCCGGCGATGGCGTGCAGAAGGCCGATGCGGTAAGGCTGCTGGCCCATACTGATAACGAGGTCGCCAAGGCGCTGGAACAGGGCTGCAAGGTGGTACGGCATGCCCGGCAGCTGCGCGCCGTCGCTTGCCCCAAAGCTGCGGTTGCTGCGCTCGGCCTGCCTGAGGATATTCGGGTGTTCGCGGTCGATACCGGCGCCAACACGCAAGTGAAAGCGGACCTGGTGCACAGCGCAGGAAATACCGGCTCCGGCCGGGTCATCGCGGTCTTGGACACCGGCGTTGACTATAACCATGCCCAGCTCAGCGACAGCATAATCAAGGGCCGGGACTTTGTCGATGACGATGACGATCCGCTTGACCTCAACGGCCATGGCACCCATGTGGCCGGCCTGATAACGGCCAACAGCGGCAAGGCGAGGGGAGTCGCACCGGACGCGCAGGTACTGGCGGTAAGGGTGTTGGATAAAGATGGCGGCGGCTTCTTCAGCGACATCATCGCGGCCATTTATTGGGCGGCGGACAGCGGCTATGGCGTTGATGCGATCAGCATGAGCCTAGGTACCTCCCGGCCGTACACGTACAAGGGGTTCTGCGACAACGTGTTCCCGGACATGACCAATGCCGTCAAGTATGCAAGGGACAAGAACGTTTTGGTAGTGGTGGCAGCCGGCAATGCCGGCAACGCTGGCATCTCGATTCCTGGCTGCATCAGCCATTCCTTTACCGTGGGCGCGGTTGACAAGAGCGACCGGGTTGCCAGCTTCTCCGGCAGAGGGAGTGCGCTGGACGTAACGGCTCCTGGGGTTAGCCTTTACTCGACCTGGCTGAACAACGGTTTTGCCACCGCCAGCGGCACCAGCATGTCCACGCCCATAGTGGCGGGCATCGCCGGCCTGGTGAAGTCGGCGCATAATGCTTACACGGACGAGCAGGTCGAACAGGCGCTGGTGAAGACGGCTAAGGACCTTGGCAAGAGCGGCTTCGACACCAGCTTCGGCTGGGGAAGGATCGACGCCCAGAAAGCGGTCGCCTACTGACAGTTTTCCAGAGAACGCCCTTTTGCTTGACCAACGCTATTACCCGTTGCTGCGACGCGCAAGCGGTCGGCAGCGGTCACGGCTTCAGCATGCTTATTAACCCCACTTGACAATATCTTTGGTATTGGTCGCAGCCTATGAAAGATTCCGAAACCCTGTCGACGGCCCTTTATATTGTTCTTGGCGTGCTAGCCGCGGTAGCCATTAACGCCGGGATGGGCTTTGCCCTGGGCACTGACCTGCCAATAGTGGCCGTCCAGTCGGGCAGCATGGTGCCGGCCTTCTATAAAGGCGACCTGCTGATACTGGAGGGCATGAAGGGCCGGGAAGGCAGCCTGCAAGCAGGTGATGTCATCGTCTTCTCTCCGCCCGGGCGGGAAGTGCCGGTCGTGCATAGGATAATAGCTTTGAACCCTGACGGCACTTTCCAGACCAAGGGCGACGCCAACCCGACCCAGCTGCCATTCGAGAAAGGCATATCCGCTGACCAGATCCACGGCCGCAGCATAATCACCATCCCGTACCTGGGTTGGGTGAAGATAGCCGCCGTTGACGCGTATTTTTATGCGGTCGCCAACCCCATGCTGGCGGCAATCGCGCTGGCCGGCCTGTTGCTGGCCTTCTTTGCCTGGGACAAGCTTGAAAAAAAGGGGAAGAAAAGGAAATAGCGCTATGGAATTCTGCCCCAAGTGCGGTTCCATGCTGATCACCAGCGAGGCGAAGAGCAAGATCCATCTGGTCTGCCGCAAATGCGGCTTCAAGAAGCAGGGCAGCGGACACCTGGAGATCAAGGAACGGCTGGACAAGAAGCCGTTGGACGACATCGTCTTTGTGGAGAAGAGCGAAGAAACCCTGCCGGTCACCAAGGCCATCTGCCCCAAGTGCAGCCACAAGGAAGCGGTGTGGTGGGTTCGGCAGATGCGGTCAGCCGACGAATCGCCGACCGTCTTCTACCGCTGCACCAAGTGCCAGCACAGCTGGCGCGAGTATGGTTGATTCCACAGCTGATTTTCTGGAAAGTTAAATAGCCAGGTGCCAATCTCTTTGTATGGCAAGGCTAGGGCTGGTCGTTTCCAAGTTCAACCGGAACATCACGGAGCAAATGGAACAGGCAGCCAGGTCTGCCGCCAAGGCGCTCGGCGCTGAAGTGAAAATTGTGGTGTTGGTGCCAGGCTGCTTTGACATGCCGCTGGCGGCGCGCAAGCTGCTGGAACGCAAGGACATTGATGCAGTCATCGCTTTGGGCGCGGTGGTCAAAGGCAAAACTGGGCATGACCAAGTTGTGGTCCATGCTGCAGCCGCATCCCTGGCCGGCCTTGCCGTCCAGTTTGGCAAGCCCGTCACCTTTGGCGTCATCGGGCCAGATGCGACATGGAAGCAGGCCGTGGCCAGGCAAGAGACATATGCCAGGCATGCGGTGCAGGCTGCCGTGGAGTTGCTTAGAGAAATAAGAAAAATATGATCGCCTCGTTTGCTTATTTGCGGCAGCTTTGGATGGCTGCCGGTATGGCATTGGCCACGTCGATGGCCAGTAGGCCGGCGCCCAATTTCTTGGCAGCCAGCTCGCCGGCCCGGCCGTTCAGGAAGGCCGCGCAGCAGGCCGCAGCAAACGGCTCACTGCCTCGGGCCAGCAACGCTCCAGCTATGCCTGCTAAGGTATCGCCGGTCCCGCCTTTGGCCATGTAGGGGCTGCCGGTCCGGTTGACGGCAACGCGCGTGCCGTCGGATATGAGGTCTACGCTGCCCTTCAGTAGCACGGTGCAGCCGTAGCGGTTGGCTACCTTCTTGGCCGCTGCTATCTGGCTCTCGAGCGGCCCAGGTGCCTTCTTGCCAAACAGTGCAGCGAATTCGCCCAAATGGGGCGTTATTATGCAGCCTTGCAGGCGCATGTCCTGCCCGGCAACAGCATGGATGGCGTCAGCATCGATAACCTTGGGCAGCTTCGACCTGGCTAAGAGACGTTGCACGAAGCGCATGGTGTTGGCCTGCCGGCCCAGGCCGTTGCCGATGGCCATGGCATCGAAGCCTTGCACGTTGTCGAGCACTTGGCCCACGTGTATTTCTGAAAAAAAGTCGCAATCAATGGGATAGGATATTATGTCCGGAGCAAACGCTGCAGCGATGTTTGCGGCCCGCATGGGCGCGATGATGCGGGTAAGGTCGCAGCCCGACCTGATTGCGGCCATGGCCACTAGTGCCGGGCTGCCGGTATACAGCTTGCTGCCGCCGATTATTGCCAGCTTGCCAAAATCGCCCTTGCGGCTGCTCGCCGGCCTGGGCGGATAGATTTTCCCGACCATTGACCGATCGACGCTTTGCATAACATCTGTTGTCGCTGCGGCTAATCTGCTTGCCGGCTACTGGCCTGCAGTAAGCAGTATTATGCCGCACACTATGAACACCATCGACAGGTATTGCAACCTGGTGAGCCGTTCGTTGTTGAACAGCCGGGCCAGGACTGCCACCAGCAGGGCATAGGAGAAGGTCAATGGTGCGACGACGCTGACCCCAGCCAAGCTGATGCCGATGTTGTAAGACATCGTCCCAAGCGCGACCAGCAGGCCGAAACCGGCCAGGAACAACAAATCTTTCCTGCGGATCCGCATGCCGACTTGGAAGCGCAGCCAGCCAGCCGACCATAACACCATTCCAGACTCTAAAATGAAGGCGGTCATCACTGGGCCGATAATGTTGACTGGTATCTTCCACAGGAAGAAGACCAACCCCCAGATCAGCGAAGTGGCAAAGGCATAGGTGGCGCCGGCAGCTGTGTGCCTGAGGTTTGCTGCCTTGAGCTGGCCCGGCCGGAACGATATGAAGACAACACCTACAACCACCAGCGCGATGGCAATGGCCTGCTGAAGGCTGATGGCCTCGCGGTAGAATATGGCGGACAGCAAGACCGTGTACAGCACGGATGAATTAGCAATCGGCACGTTTATGCCCAGCTTGCCGATGCTCAGCGCCTTGAAGAGAGTGATGACCGGGAAGAAGCCGAGCAGGGAGATGGCCAAAGTCAGCAGCAGGACGTCAGCGGTTATGGGCGCCCATTGGCTGGTAGCAAGGATGAAGGCCAGCATGAAAATGGCGGCAAAGCATTCCCGGTAGAATATCGGCCTGACCAGGCCATATTTGCGCACGGCAACCGGCGTCAGGAAACTGCTCAGGCCGTACGCGGCCATGGCAACTAGCCCGAACACGATGCCAAAAAAGGCGGCCTGCTCCATCCCTTATTTTGTCCGCCGCATAGAAAACGGTTGCAACAACTATTTATTCCGGCATCCGCAACAATTAACCGTTTTCTTGTTGGAGCCATGGCAGACGAAAGAACATTGGAGCTATTCGAAACTGAACCGGAATTGACCAGGCTGCACGGCCGCACCGGGCCGGCGCCAGCCGTTCTCGCAAATGGGCACACCGCTGTCGGAGACATGATAGCTGCATACGGTAAGAAACTGCGAACAGTCGGGCGCTGGAAAGATGCGCGACAGGCGGTTGCCGAGGCCAGCGGCCTGCAGTGCATGCTAGAGCGCAATCGCAGCGGCTACGTCCTATACAGCGGAAATGCCGTTGGAAACAATGGTAGCGGGAAACATGCAATGACTTATTTTGTCGGCCAGATAGTAGCTAAAGACGCGGTCCTGCTGCTGGGCGGAGACGACATGCTCATCAACGTCGATGGCAGGCACGTAGAACTCTACGCCGAAAAGATCAATCAGGCTTACGCAAAGCCGAGGGTGCTGCTTCGCCGCCGGCCGGCCGGCGGCAACTCGCATATCATACCGCAGCATGGTAGTTTGAGATATGATCTTACTGGGCCGGAGTTGCTGCCGGGAAACATAAAAATTGCACTAGGATCATTGAACGACACCGGCGCCCTTAGCATCATCTCGCCGTCCCATGAAATAATATACGGCCTGCCGTATCGTGCCGTCTACCGGAGATTGGGCAAGATAACCGCCATGTTGGATGAGCGCAAACAGTTCTAATCCACGTCAATCTGCGCGCGCTGCAGCTTGCCGCTGTAATCGACGTATACCGTCTTAACTTCGGAAAACTCCTCGATTCCAGAGCTGCCCTCGCGGGCGCCGTTGCCGGTCTCCTTGACCCCGCCGAACGGCAGATGGACTTCAGCGCCGATGGTGCTGGCGTTGACGTAAGTTATGCCCGCTTCCATGTGCTGGATGGCAAGAAATGCGTTCCTTACATCCTTGGTGTAGATCGACGCGCTCAGCCCATATTTTACTGAATTCATGATATCGATGGCCGCATCGAAATTGCCCGCCCGCAGCAGGCCTACTACCGGCCCGAAGATTTCCTCCTGCGCGATGCGCATGCCTTGCTGCACCTCGCCGAACAGCGTCGGCTGGTAGAAGAAGCCCCTACCTTTCAACCGGCCACCACCGACCAGCAGGCTGGCGCCCTCTTCCTGGCCGATGTCAACATAGCTTGCGGCCTTTTCTACCGCCGCCTGGCTCACCAGCGGCCCGATGTCGGTCTTGCGCTCCAGGCCATTGCCCAGGCGCAGCATGCCGATCCTGGCCACAAGCTTGCGCTGCAGCTTTGCATAAACCGAATCGAGGGCGATGACGCGGCTGGCAGCCGTGCAGCGCTGGCCCGCCGTCCCGTAACCGGCCCAGATGATGCCGTCAGCCGCAAGGTCCAGGTCGGCATCATCCATAACGATTATGCCGTTCTTGCCGCCCAGCTCAAGTCCTATGCGCTTTATTCCAGCATTCTTCAGGATCCATTCACCGGTATCTCTATGGCCAGTGAAGCTTATCGCCCTTAGCGCCTTGTGCCTGACCATCGGCTTGCCGACCTCCTCCGCGCTGCCAGTGATGAAGTTCAGCACGCCCTTCGGCAACCCGGCCTGCTCGATAATTTTGACCAATTCAGCGGCGCACAACGGCGTCGCACTGGACGGCTTGAATACTATGGTGTTGCCGCACACTAACGCGGGCATTATCTTCC
>JACQOC010000085.1 GCA_016202785.1 Candidatus Aenigmatarchaeota archaeon | reverse complement strand
GTTGTGATAAGAATCAATTCGATGAGCTTTGTGGATCTACTGAAAAGCCTAGGTTTCGAGGGGCGGGCCAACGAAAAACGCGTGCCATCGTGGGTTTTTACGTTACCGAAGGAACAGCGGTTAGCCTTCATCGACGGCTACATTGACGCCGATGGATATCGAAGAGAAGGTCACAAAAACATATCAATAACTAGCGTCAACAAGCAACTTTTGGAGGACGTGAAGACTCTTGCCATAAGCTGTGGGCTTAATCCTACCAAGATAAGCAAATGGACAAGAGTTGAAAAGAAACCTTTGGGTAAGGAAACGAAAGAGTACGCACACTATTTCCTTTACTTCGGAGAAGACAAATTTGACAACTCTGTTTATTTTTCGCGAATATCAAAAATCGACCAGCTTCAAGTGGAGGATACTTATGATATCGAGATAGAAAATGCGCACAATTTCATAGCCAATGGATTTTTTGTTCATAACAGCAAGGTGACAATGAAATACCCAGCGGTGTACCTGCTGGAACCGGGAGCAAGAGGCGAAGTGCTGTCCATAGCGTTTGCCGGCAAGGGCCAGCACCAGGACGCCGGCGCCAAGATGATCCATGTCGCACCCAACACCAGCTCGACCATCACCTCCAAATCGATCAGCAAGGACGGCGGCCGCACCACCTACCGCGGCCTGGTGAAAGTGCTGCAAGGCGCGGTTAACTCCAAGTCGAACGTGACTTGCGATGCGCTCATCCTGGATGACCAGTCGGCCAGCGATACCGTGCCGTATATGGAGATCAGCGAGAAGAAGGTGACCGTCGGCCACGAGGCGTCGGTTGGCAAGGTTTCGGAAGAACAATTATTTTACCTCATGTCGCGCGGTTTGCGCGAGGCCGAGGCCATGGCGCTCATCGTCAGGGGCTTCATCGAGCCGTTCGTCAAGCAGCTGCCGATGGAATATGCCATCGAGCTGAACCGCCTGATCGAGCTGGAGATGGAAGGCAGCGTCGGCTGAACGCTGTCCTTGCGGTGCTTGCATGGCCCTGGAAGAGAGCGATGTCCGGAAATTGAGCGTGGAGCGCAGCGAGCCGGCCTGGTTGTTGGAGCAGCGCTTGGCCGCGTTCAAACAATTCTCCGCACTCCAGCTGCCGAGCGCAAAGGACGAGAGCTGGAAATACACCAGCCTGCGGGGCTTTGATTTTGCCAAGGCCTTTGCCGCCAGCGGCCCGGCCAAGCTGCAAATGACGGCGACTGGTGACAGCGTCGTTTGCTGCAGCCTCACTGAGGCCGTGCGCAAATTCCCGGAACTGGTGCGGCAGCAGTGCCCGGCCCGGCACACGTACCGCGACAAGTTCGACGCCCTGGCCGCCGCCTTCTGGAGCGACGGCTATTTCCTGCAGGTGCCGGACGGCGCGCAGGCTGACATCCACCTGGCGATTTCCGGCAGCGGCCGGCAGACGGCGGTCATGCGCAACTTCATCATTCTCGGCAACGGCGCCAAGGCTTCCTTTCATGAAGAATTAGGCATGCCTGCTGGCGACAGCCAGCTGGCGCATGTCAGCATGACGGAAACGCGCCTGGCCGAAGGCAGCGCGCTGGAAGCGTTCCATTTCCAGGATTGGCCGGCCAATGTCTGGGACGTCTCCTTCCAGATTGCAACCGTCGGCAAAGACGCTTCCCTCATATGCGGTTTTGCCCAGTTCGGCAGCGCCACCTCCCGGCTGGTAATGGACACGGCATTGGCCGGCGAAGGCGCCACGGCGGACTTGACTGGCGTGTTTTTGGGCAGCAACAGCCAGCACGTCGACATCGTCACCAACGCCCGGCATTTGGTGCCGCACACCAGCAGCAACATCTTGGCCAGGGGCGTGCTCAAGGATGCGGCATCCGGGGTATATCGCGGCCTGATCAAGATTGAGAAAGAGGCCCAGCAGACGCTTAGCTACCTGGCGGACAACACCCTGCTGGTCGGCGGCCAGGCGGTGGCCAACTCCATCCCCAGCCTGATGATCGACGCCAACGACGTCAAGGCCAGCCATGGCGCGACCGTCGGGCAAGCGGATGCCGAGCAGCTGTTTTACCTGATGGCGCGCGGCCTGCCCCAGCCGCAGGCCGAGGCAATCCTGGTGCAGGGCTTCCTGGAACCGGCGTTGGCCAAGATCAAAGACCAGGCGCTCCGGCAGCGCTGCCGCCGCCTGGTAGAAGAAAGGATAGTGGCGTGACGGCTATATATTGACGGTGCGCAACACACTATATGCTGTTCCAGAAAAGTTTGGATATGCAGGGGGTAAGGGCCGACTTCCCGATACTGTCCAGGACGGTAAACAACAAGCCACTAGTCTATTTCGACAACGCCGCCACCACCCAGAAGCCGGTGCAAGTCATGCAGGCCATGGACGATTACTACCGGCAGCATAATGCCAACATCCACCGCGGCATCCACGCGCTGGCCGAAGAGGCGACGGAAGCGCATGAGAATGCGCGCGCCAAGATCGCCAAGCTGATCAACGCGAAGCCGGAGGAAATGGTGTTCACGCGCGGCACCACGGAAGCGATCAACCTGGTCGCTTACTCCTGGGCGCTGAACCGCTTGCAGAAAGGCGATGAAATAGTTTCTACTGTCATGGAGCACCACTCCAACCTGGTCACCTGGCAGTTCCTGCGCGCCAAGGGCGTAACGGTCAAGCATGCCGACATAAAGGACGACGGCACCTTGGACCTGGACAATCTTGCCGCGCTGTTGACCGATAAGACCAGGCTGGTTACCCTGACGCAGGTCTCCAACGTGCTCGGCACCATTAACCCGGTGCGGGCGGTGGCCAAGCTGGCGCATGAGAACGGCGCGCTGGTGCTAGTGGATGCGGCGCAATCCGTGCCGCACATGCCAGTGGACGTGAAAAGCTTGGACTGCGATTTCTTGGCCCTGTCCGGCCACAAGATGCTTGGCCCAACCGGCATCGGCTGCCTGTATGGCCGCAAGCATTTGCTGGAAGGCATGGAGCCGTTCATGTTTGGCGGCGAGATGATACGGGAAGTGCATTTGGACAGCGCGAAATGGAACGAGCTGCCGTACAAATTCGAGGCCGGCACCCCGAATATAGCGGGCGCCATCGGTTTAGGGGCAGCGGTTGATTACCTTAACCGCATCGGCCTGGAAACGATCCGCAGGCATGAAGTGCAGCTTACCGAGCATGCCCTGGAGGCGCTGCGCGAAGTGAAGGGCTTGCAGGTATACGGCCCGGCCGCCGCTGAGGACCGGGGCGGCGTCATCTCCTTCAACCTTGCCGACATCCATGCGCATGACATGGCCACCATTTTAGACAGCGAAGGCATCGCGGTAAGGTCCGGCCACCACTGCGCGCAGCCGCTGATGGAACGCCTGGGCCTGCCGGCCACCTCCCGGGCATCGTTCTACCTGTACAACACCGCGCAGGAAGTGGACAAGCTGGCCGAAACCTTGCAGCAGGCCAGGAAGGTATTCAAGCTGAAATAACGCGGCCCGCGCAATTACTGCTGCTTGGGCCTGACCCTTGGAATCTGGATCGGCGGCGGCAATTGCAAATCTTCCGCCAAATTGGCGATCTTTATCAGGCAGCGGCGGAACAGGTGGTTAAGGATTTCAGCTGACACGTCTTCCGGCAGCTTCTTATCCTTCTCCCATTTCTTCAACAACTGCTTGTTGCCCTCGCCGGTGTAGAATATTTCCCCGGTGATGGTGATGCCGCCGATGTCCGGCTCGTAGCTGGTGACGAATTCAAAGGTCATGGCCAGCGCCTTCTGCTCGATGCCGGGAAGGGTGACTTCCTTCACCGCGCTGACCTTGGGCGTAGAATTGATGTTGATCTCGCCGGCATTCTTGCTGTCCTTTTTCCTGCCCTCCACGGACGCGAAGTTGATACCAACTACCGGCATATGTCCCTTATTGCCCAGCAGCTATATAAACGCTATTACCCGCTTGCCGTAGGCAATCTTTTATAGCCGGAAAGCCAGCTATGCTATGTCGATTTCCCGAGGGGGTGACTATGTCTAAGATTGCCATCCTCCTTGTGTTCACCGTGCTGGTGGCGGGCTGCACCCAGAATGGGCCGGCTGCGCCGGAAGGCAACCAGCCGGCTGATCAGGCCAGCCAGCCAGCGACGGGCGGTGCATCCTTGAGCAGCATACTCGCCGCCCGGGCCAAGTATAAGGCCGACTATACCGTCACCGCGTCCGGCCAAACTTCGCAACTGACCATGGTGTTTGACGCGCCGCGCGTCGCCATGTTCGCCACGACTGCCGATGGCGAGGCCCGCACCTACTTCGAGGGCAGTTCAGCTACGGCCTGCTCCAGGGCAGAAGGCGCTTGGCAGTGCCTGAAGGCTAGCATCCAGGTGCCGGCTGCCGTGCAAACCGAAGAGGACATCAAGCAGGGCAAGCTCACGCCGACTTACGCCGGCACCTGCACGCGCGCCGGCTTGAGCGGCTCCAAGTACCAGTACCAATCGGACCGCGGGACCGCGACAGTTTGCTACACCAGCGACGGCATCCTGCTGGAAAGCGAGACCAGCAACCCGGCCAGCACGATGGTCGCCAGTTCCGTATCCAAGGATGTGACCGCAGCTGACTTTACGCCGCCAGCAGAACCGCAGGAGTTGCCGAGCGCGCCCGCCATGCCGAGCGTACCGGAGCTGTCCTAAGGCTGCCGGCCGTTTGGCCGTTGGCTTCTTTTTTTTCTTTCCCCAGCGCCAGGTAGGCCATTGTGCCGGCCGTCACAGGCTATATAAAGCACGCAACCAATTCTAGCCATGAGGTTCCTTCTGCCTTTAGCCGACGGCTTTGACGAGCTGGAGGCAGGCACCATCCTGAGCATACTTCGGAAGGCTGACATCGAAACCGTGGTAAGCGGCGTGCCCGGCACGATAATAAAAAGCCACACTGGCCTTAAAGTGCTAGCCGACAAGCAGCTGGATGAGAAGGATGCGGAAAGCGCGGACGGCCTGGTGCTGGTCGGCGGCGCCGGCTACAAGGCGTTGCTCAACTCGCAGAAGCTGCTGGCCATGGCCGCTAGGCTGGACGCCAGGCGCAAGGTCATTGCGGCGATCGGAACCGCGCCGTGCATCCTGTCCAAGGCCGGCATTCTGGAAAACCGCATGGCTGCGGTCTACCCAGGCCTGGAACGGGAGCTGGCCAAGCCGCGCAAGGCCAAGGTGATAGTAGACAACAACATCATTACTGCGGGCATGCCGATGCACGCCGCCGACTTTGCGCTCAAGGTCGTCGAGGTCGCGGTCTCGAAGGGCAAGGCGGAAGAGATAAGAAGGTACCTTGCACCGGAAAGCGTGTAGCTCCGGCACTGGTTAAGCGTTGCCTGTTTTTTTAGCCGGCCGCCCAATATTCTTGA
Source organism: Candidatus Aenigmatarchaeota archaeon (assembly GCA_016202785.1). Classification (GTDB taxonomy): domain Archaea; phylum Aenigmatarchaeota; class Aenigmatarchaeia; order QMZP01; family QMZP01; genus JACQOC01. Next base: position 6,121 of record JACQOC010000085.1, on the reverse strand, counting down.
TGCACACGGGCCGCAAGGGCTTCATCCATATCGTGGAAATCGTAGTCATTTCGCTTTCGGTCCTGCTCCTGGTGCATACTATCTCTTCCCTGCCTAAGCCAACGGCGCAATGGGAGGAAGAAAGCCTGCGCATCCTGGCTTCCGACATGTTGTTCACTTTGGACGCCAAGGGCAGCGATTGGCTGGACGGCCGGCAGGTGCAGAAGGACATTGCCGCCATCTTGGACGGCACCAGCATCAGCTACCAGGTGACGGTGCGCAACGTCCCCAAGCGCACGCTGTCCGTGTCCTGCTATTGCAGCGAAAGCGAGGCAGCCATGGCCAGCGCGGCATTGCAGCCGTTTGCCCTGCTCGGCAGGCAGTTTGCCGCCACCGTCAACCGCACCACTAACCCGTTCGGCCCAGGCTATGATGTTGCCGTCCTGGGCCAGGACGGCATCGGCTTGGCGCCGGAGGCGGAGCGCTTCCTGCAAGCCGGCAAGGGCGTGGTCATTATTGCCAACTTGCGCAAGGAAGATTTGGCCCAGGGGCTCGGCCGCTTGCTGGCCGCTGACTGGAACGGGACAGCGCCGATCGCCGGCCTGCCGGCCAGGCTGCAGCCGGCCGCCAATAGCCGTTATTACAACATTGTCAAATACTTCCGCCACGCCAGCAGCCTTTACCTGGGCGACAGCCTGGACGCCCATTTTTCCGGGGAACGGCTGCATCCGGCCGACAACGACACCGAGCGTATCATCCTGGCCCAGGAATCCGGGGCAATCGCTGCGCTGGCCAACCCGGTCGGCAAGGGCCGTGCGGCGTGGCTATTGCCCAGCAGCGAGCAAAACCGCCTGCTGCGCAGCCTGGTGCTGTGGGCGTCCGGCGAATCTATGGTGTTCGGCGCAAGGGTGCCGGATCCGGTTGCTGTTGCCATGCTCACCTCGGTCGAACAGGACGGCCTGTTCCAGCCGTTGGCAGTGGAGCTGCAGCTAGGTTACTTGTTCCAGGATTGAAACCAAGCCGGCCGTTAGACGATATTGCGCTTGCGCAGCCATTCCGCATGCGTCTTGTTGTAGATCCAGATAATGTCGCCTTTGGCATCGCTTTCCACGGTCCACGGCTCGATCAAAACGATGTCTCCCACCCTGATCTTGATGCGCTTGCGGAACTTGCCCGGTATGCGGCACATCCGCTGGTGGCCGTCCTTGCAAGTTACCCTAAACCGGCTGGCGCCAAGCAATTCGTCGATGTAGCCCAGCACTTCGCCCTTGCGCGGCAGCCGGACGCGGATGACGCCTTCTTGGTCCGGGCCTTGTCCCTGCCCCAACTGGTCGACCATATTGCCCTTATAATGGATTGCCGCTATTTAAATGGCGCTCTGGATGTGCGTTATGCGCTACTGCGCCACCGCTTGCAGCGAAAATACGAATCACTTCTTGGCGATGGTCACGAACCTGGCCACCAGGATGGCGATGACCACAAATGCGATCACGCCAATGGCAACGATCTTGGTCTTGTCGTCGATCTTGAACGCGGCTGACTTGCCGGTTATGTTTATCGCCTTCGACGCGTTGCTGATCCCGGCGGTAAGCTCAACGCCGCTTGCTGGCGGTGCCGGCTCCGGCAGGAGATAGAACAGCTGCACGTGGCTGTTCACGCCAAATACGCCAGGGTCAGCGCCATAGGTCTTGCCGTCGCTGTGGTAAGCTATGGCGATGGCGGTGACTTCGCTCTTGCTGCTGGCCGGAAGCGTGTTCAGCTTCAGGCTGAAGGCGCCATTGCCAACGCCGTCGGTCTGGAAGACATTTTCCGAGCCATCCGGCTTGCCGCACGGCAGATCGGTGATGGCGAACTGCGGCGCCAGCTGCATGCGCGAGCACCATACCGTGTAAGCGGAATTCTTTACCAGCTTGGTGAACCTTAAGTTAAGCCCGGCAGTCTGGCCGTCGACCGCGTAGCTGCCGCTGCCCGCGCCGGCCAGCCAGTCGCCCAAAGTGAAGCCGAGCGGCTTGCCCTTCGGATAGGGGCCGAGCGGGTTGGCGCCCAGCTTGAACGGATCATGATTGGCTTCCTGGGCGGCGGCGAACAGCGGCGTGGCATAGATGCTGGCCGCCGCTTCCCTAGCCTCCAGCCGGTACACGCTGTTGTTGCGCTCGACGAACACGTCCTGTTCCGGCAGGCCGGACTGCACATGGTTGACGAAGCTCATTTCAATCTTGCTCGGCTTGCCGACAACCGCTCCGGTGGTCGGAGTTGTCGGCTGTGCCGGTTTAGCCGGCGTCTCATTCTTGACTGTCGTGGCCGGCGGAGTGGCAGTCTGGGTCAGGTTGGTCGGCTGGCCGGCGGGTTTTTCGGCCGGCACCGTTGGCGTAGTTTGGGCCGGCTGTTGCGCCGGTTTGGCCGGCTGGCCGACCCCGACGTTCAGGCTGAAGCTACTTTCAGTGAATTGCGATTTTGCCGCCACCTTGATCGGATAGGTGCCGGCCGCGGTGTCAAACTGCGGCGACGCGTACAGGAACACACCCTTCTCCTCGCCGCCGTTCAAAGTCAAGTTGGTTGGGCTGAAGTACACCCACTGCGGCGCCGCCATGGTGATGATGAAGGTAGCCTTTTTCTGGCCGGTATTCCGTACCTTGAGCTGGATCGGGCCGGGCTTAGAGTCCAGGTTGACGGTGCTCGGCCCGCTGATGGTTGAGGAGAAGCAGGCGTTGGTGTCCTTGACGTCAATGACGCCGGCCGCGGTCAAACTGGTCCTTGCCGACTTGGCGGTTGCGGTGACGGTCCTGGCCCCGGCCTGGGAACTGCAGGCAAACGGCAAAGTTATGGCCAGCTTTTCGGTCTGGCCGGCGCCTAGGGTTACCGTCTTGCTCTGGCCCTCAGCCGCCAGGGTAAAGGTATCGGACACCTTGCCGGTGTTGGTAAGCTCGACGCTGGCCTGCGCGCTGTCGCAGGCGCAGACCGACTGCCGCTCCGGCACCACTTTCAGCGTGGCTGCATAGCAATCTTCCGCGGTGACCAAGGCATAACTCTTGTCGGTTATGCCAGCTGTTTTAGTTGTGACCGTGACAATCTTTTCCCCAACAAAATCGACCGGCACGTTAAGCTTAATGGTCGCGCTGTCCTTGGCCCGCAGCGCCAATGATTGGCGTTCCAGCGTGCCCAAATCGGTTGACAGTTCGATATTGCTGTCAACTGAACCGGTGTTCTTCACCAGCACGTCAAACGCTTGGGCCACGCCGCTGCAGGCGCTGGTTTTGGCCGGGATAATGATCACCGCAAGATCGCGGCAGTCCAAGCCAGTGGCCGCTAGGCTCAAACTCTTCTGCAGCGCTGCATTGGCTGCCGGCGTGACGGTTATGGTGTACGGCGTGCGGCCGACTTGGCCTGGCTTTACGGTTACGGCAACGTCCTTCTTCTCGTTCTGCTTCAGGCGCACGGACCGTTCCGCTTCCACGCCGGCCGGCAGGGTTAGCGAGAAGCTATCTTCTTGGCCGCGGTTGGTGATGGACAGCGTGTAGGAAAGGGCCTCGCCCACGCACGCCGTTTTTTCCGCCGGCGCCAGGCTGGCCTCGAAGTCGAAACACTTTTTCAGAGTTAAGGATACGGCCTGGGTGGAAACGGCATAAGCGGCCTTGGTTCTGGCGGTTATTACTATTTCTTTCTTGCCGACCGGCAGGTTGGCCGGCGGCGTGACTGCCAAAGAGACTGAAGTCTGTTCGCCGGCTTGCAAGCTGAAGCCTTGCTTGCTCGGAACGGCCCACTGGAGCAGCTGGCCATCAGCGGTGGCGAAGATTTCGATGCTCTCCGCAGTCTTGCCCAGGTTCTTGACGGTCAATGGGTAGGTGACCGACTGCTTGGCTTCCGCGCACACTTCCTTGGCGGTTTCCGTCACCTTCAGCTCGACCCCGCGGCAGGCCAGCAGCTGGATGCTGAATTGCCGCTCGACGGTTGCACCGGTCTGGCCGGACTTAGCGGCCACGGTGACCGTGTAGGTGCCCGGATTGACATCTGGAACCGTTATCCATATCGACTCGACTTGCTCGGTCGCGCCGGCCGGGACGAAAATGTCCGGCTGGATGAAGCCGCTCCAGCCGTCCGGCAGGGACAGCGAGAGCGAGACGGTGTCGGGCCGGTCGCCGCTGTTGGTGACAAAGATCGGCAGCGCTGACTTGCCCAGCGGCGGCAGGTCCTTTTGTATCGTCGGGCAAGTGGAAACGGGTTGAAACAATTTGACTTGCAGGTCAACGCTGGCCGCGTAAACCGAAAAAGGGGACAAAACCAGCAGTACTAGGGAAAGCAGGGCGCCAGCCTGATAAAATTTCATATATGTTCATTGTGGGTAAGCCTTTTATTCCTATCGATTGTTGCACTACGCTCATGATACGTGCAGCCGTGGCGCAATTTTCCGGCTGAAACGTTATGCTTCGGCCGCAGCGTGCTGAAACAATCGAACTAATTTTTGCCGGCCGCACCTAGGCCGAGCGCAGCGTGCGCGCCGCCCAGCCGTTGCGGCCCAGCACGCCGTTCTCCTGCAGATATAGCGCGCCGACCGCCAGCATTATGATAGCAATTATTATTATCAGCGCCTGCGACCAGAGGCCGGAAACCAGCCGCCACAAGCGCTCCAAGGTGCCTAGGCCCGGCGCTGGCGGCGGCTGCGGCGGCGCCACGAACATGGCAACCGTCTTGGTGAATGTTAAGCCTTCCGCCTCCGCCCGCACCGTCACCGTGAATGAATAGCGGCCCTGCGCCTTCGGCACGGCATATATCAACACATCCTTGTTGCCGCTCACATACACGCGGCCGTCGAAGTCCGCCCAGCCGTCCGGCAGGCCGTTAACCGTTATGCTGAAATGCTGTGCCCGGGCCGTGCTGATTGATACGGCTATGGCCTTGCCGTCCCCATAGGCCAGGTCAAAGCTATCCGGATTGACCGCAACCACGGTTGCTTGCCCGGCTGCCGTCGCCGTCATTTTCCAGGGATAGATCGGTATGCTGCGGCCCAGTGCTTCGACTTCGGCAACAGCGTTAAAGCGCGCGCCGCAGCTGCTGCGCGCGACAATGTCGATTCTGCCCAGGCCCGCGTTGGCCACGAACTTGAAGCCGGCCATGCCCTCTTCCAACGGCGCCAGGTTGATGTGGCGGACCACGCCCTGGCCGGCGTAATCAAAGTCGAGCGTGACATTCGTGCCATTGTCGCCGGTGTTGCGCGCATACGCGGTGGCGAAGCCGCGCTGGCCATCCAGCAGCGTCTTGGAGTAGTCGATGCCGGTTATTTCAATCCCGCACCGGCCATAGGAAGCGTTGCTGGCGTTGAGCCGGTAATGGGTAATGCTTTCCCGGTCAGAGGCGCTGCAATCGGCATCGGCATACAGCCGCACGTCATAAGTGCCAGGCGTGAAATTGTAAACCGTGCTGACCGGGCTGGTTGCGCCGGCGGCCAGTTGCGTGCTGCCGTAATCCAGCAGCCGGTCGCCGATGAAAAACCTATAGCTTACTGTGGTCGCGTTGCTGCCCAGGTTGGCCAGCCGGCCGCTGATGCCCCGTCCGGCCACGTCCAGGCTATGCACGTCAATGCTACAGTCCAACGCCTGCGCCGGCATAGCCATGGCTAGCCATGCCGCCACAGCTGCCAGGATTACCAAATAGGCTTTCATAACTACTGAATGATGACAAAATATGGATAAATGGCTTTTTAAAGCTTTCTGCGCCTCGGAATTTGCGCTTTAACCATAGGATGCACTATTCATAGCTAAACACCAGGCTTGTAAACCCATGAAAATTGGTTGGTTCTGGGAGCGGATCAAGGCAGTAAAGCACCATATTCATTTTATTATCACGGAAAGCCGAGAAGATTCAACAAAAATGGTAGGGAGAAAATTCAGCACATGGATTTGCAAAGCAATAAAATCTTTATAAATAGTAACTAAAAAGTAGTTATTATGAAACTAATTACCGTGCTTAACGGCCTGCAAGAGTCTGTATATCCGGGATACCGAGGTGGCCACGGACGTGTAGAAAACCTAAGTTGCTATCGGGAAGATGCCAGGCCGTATAGCCGGCGGGATCCAGATGTTTTAATTCGGGAACAGCTGGCATTTGATATTGAGCGGCACGTTTACTGGGATGATACGTATATTCT
>JACQOC010000084.1 GCA_016202785.1 Candidatus Aenigmatarchaeota archaeon | reverse complement strand
TCGATTTGACCGCCAAGCAGGGCGGCACGCTGCACGAGAGCGGTTTCTTCACCACCGTGGGCGTCAACCAGTGGTTCACCAACAAAAAGGTCTTTACCCGCGCCGAGCTGCTCGCCTCCGGCTTCGACCTCGCGGCGAGCGGCAGTGACATCGCCTTCGGCTTCCTGTCCCACCACTGGGAAGTATTTGCCACCAACAGCATGCGCTTCGACAATTTCCGGGTTGACATCATATTGGAGCTGCCGTTCTGCGCAGCCGTTTGCGGCGACGGCACCGTGCAGTTAGGCGAGCAATGCGACGACGGCAACACGCAGAGCGGCGATGGCTGTTCCTTTGCCTGCAGCCTAGAGATTTTGCAGCAGTGCCGCGTTGATGTCGATTTGGTGCTGGACCGCAGCGGCAGCATGAATGATGCGGTCAATGGCAAGACCAAGATCCAGATGGCCAAGAATTCCTCTTCCCTGTTTGTCAACCGGCTGCTGAACAGCTCTAACCCAGAGCTGGACAACCTGGCCGGCCTGACCAGCTTTGCGCATGACGTGCGCAACGACGCCAACCTGACCGGCAACAAGAGTATAATACTTGCAAAGATTGCCGGCCTGGCGGCAGGCGGGGCCACCAACTATAACCAGTCGATCAGGATGAGCGCCGACAAGCTGGCCAGCCAGAACCGGGCTGGCGTGCAGCGCTTCATGGTATTCCTGTCGGACGGCGCGCCGACCGTCCCCTTCAACACGGTCGTCTCGGGCGGCACCACTGACCCTGAAGACATAGCTTCGGCCATCGCCGCCGCCAATTATGCCGCTGCGCAGGACGTGCCGATCATCACTATAGGCTTCGGCACTCCGGCCACGCTCAACGAGACGCTGCTGATGCAGATCGCGTCGATAACCGGCGGCAGCTACCACCCGGCCGACCCGGTGCACGGCTTGGACGGTGTGTTTGACGAGATTCTGGCCGAAGTCTGCGAGCCAGTCGAGTTCTGCGGCGACGGCATCGTGCAGGAGCACCTTGGGGAAGAGTGCGAGCCTGGAGTCGGCGACGGCTTCAGCCAGAATGAAAACGTATGCAGCTTTGCCTGTAGCGCCCAGACCTGCAAGTTTACCGAGAACGAGACCGTTGACAATTTCTGCGATGGCCAAACCCGGAACTTCAACGCGGTCTGCACCGCCAACGGGACCGCTTTCGAGACCGAGAACTGCGCGGCCCAGGACTTCGTCGAGGAAAGCACGTTCTGCGACCTGGACAGCATCAAGCGCAATGTCACGCAGCACAACTTCACTTGCGCGCCGGCCGGCTGCGCCGAAACCGTGACTTCCACTATCATACCTGTAGAGGACTGCAATGCCCGCGACGGCAACATCACGGGAGTTTGCGGCATCCAGGACTGGACCTGCTCTGCCGCGACGTTAAGTTGCGTGGTGAAGGACACCGACCCGGACGACAGCCTTTGCTCCGGCAGCTTCTGCACCAACAGCACGTTCAATTTCAACGGCACCTGCAATGCACAGACTTTCCAGTGCCAGTTTGACCAGCAACTGTGCACGGTGCCGGACACGCAGACCGCCACATTCTGCGCAGGCAGCCTGGTCAAGCAGAACACCACCATCTTTTCCGGCGCCTGCTCGGGCAGCGGCTGCCTGGCTTCTTCCTTCACCACCACCAGCACCAACCAGGACTGCGACACGCTTGACTTCACTGAGAACCTGGGCAACTCCTGCTCCATAGACACGGTGACCAACACCCAGCGCTTCCACGACTTCAGCTGCGTGGCCGTTGGCCAGGCCGCCAATTGCCAGGAAGTGAACACGACTGACACCCAGACCCAGGTGCAGGACTGCAACGGCCTGGATTCCTCTTCCACCTCGACCTTCTGCGCCGGCTCCACAATAACCGAAGGCACCACAACTGCTGACTACAGCTGCTCAGCCGGCACCTGCATACTTGCTTCCAACCAGACGACTGCCACTACCATCGAGAATTGCGACCTGCGCGACGGCCTGCAGGTCGGGCAATGCGGCCTGCTGGACTGGGGCTGCGCCACCTTCCAGGACAGCGTGTCCTGCGTGATCGCGGCAATCGACCCGGCGGATGACCGGTGCAGCATTGATTTCTGCGCGGGCGACATTGCCAAGTTCAATGGCACCTGCAACGCGCAAAACTTCCAGTGCCAGTACCAGGAGCTGGACTGCAATTCCCTGGACGCGGTGGGCCAGGCTAGCGCGTTCTGCTCTGGCGACCAGCTAAGGGAGAAGGCGCCGTTCACCGACTTCTCCTGCTCAGCGGGCGCCTGCTTCTCGCAAGCGACGTTCGTCAACGACACGCTTATCGAGGATTGCAACGCCCGCGACGGCAACCTGACCGGCGTGTGCGGCGTGCAGGATTGGGCCTGCAACCAAGAGCAGCTGGCCTGCGCCCTGGCTGGTACGAGCCGGCAGGACAGCTTGTGTCCGGGCAGCAGCTGCAGCGAGACGTTCTTTGACTTCTGCCAGGGCCCCAAGCTCACCGATTACAACCACAACCAGATTGCCGACAGCACGACCGTCGCCAACGTCACCGCCAACGCCTGCCAGGAAAACTTCCTGTGCGCTAGCACCACGCCAGCCGTCTGCCCAGCCCCGCAGCCCGACACCCTGTGCGTGGCCGGCGTGTGCGGCGCGGTGTGCGACAGCGCAGCTGATTACCAGGTAGTGAACAACACCTGCCAATCCGGCTGCAGCCTGGACAGCTGCGGTTTCAGCTCTTCCAGCCCGATGGCCAGCTTCTGCCAAGGGGAAGTGCGCAACTTCAACGCGGCCTGCACGGCCAATGGCACGGTGTTCGAGCAGGAAGACTGCAATGCCAAGGACTTCTACGAGGACGTGCAGTTCTGCGACCTCGATGGCCTGAAGAGCAAACGGCTGTTCCACGATTTCAGCTGCGCGCCGGCCGGCTGCCAAGAGACGGTCACCATCGTCAACACCACGCTGGTCGAGGACTGCAATGGCCGGGATTCCAACCAGACGCTGGCCAATTCCTGCTCCGGCGATAGCGTGCTGTCTACCAAGCTCGAGCATGACTTCAGCTGCGTGAACGCGGCCTGCACGGAAGTTGCCCAGCGCCTGCACCAGAATGCGGTGCAGGACTGCAACACGCTTGATTCTTCGGCCACTGCCCCGATTTGCAGTAGCAGCCGGTCCGGCAACCGCACGACGTTCAGCGATTACACCTGCTCGGCCGGAGCATGCGCGTTGGCCGGCACCAGCTTCCAGGATCAGATCAACGGCTGCAGCCTGGCGTGCGGGGCAACCTGCGTCAACGATGTGCAGTGCGACGACAACAATGTTGATACCATAGACGCATGCAACCTGGACAGCTGCGGCTGCACCTACACCTTGGTGCCGTTCGGCTGCATCGAAATTGCCAAGGAAGCAATCGACTTCCAGAACAACCCGCTGTCGCCGGTACCGCAGTTCAACTTTACCTTGGATGGGGTGCGCACCGCGTTTGGTGACAGCCAGGGCAAGGCCACCTTCTTCAACGTCACGCCCGGCATCCACACGGTTACTGAAGGCCTGCCGGCCGGCTGGGAACTGCTGTCAGTAACGCCAGCGGGCGGCCAGGTGTCGGTCAGCGCGGGCGCGACCTGCTCGGTCGTGTTGTTCAAGAACAAGCAGCTGACCCCGCCGCCGGTGCGCTTCTGCGAAGGCGACGTGCTGAAAGAGCGGGTCGGCAACCGCACCGCCACCGTTGAGGACTGCAATGCGCGCGACGTTACCGAGAACCTGGGCAATGCCTGCGCGCTTGACGTGATAACTAACACCCAGCGCTTCCATGACTTCAGCTGCGTGGCGGATGCGCAGCCCAGCTGCCGCGAGACCAACATCAGCCAAATCCAGAGCACGGTGCAGGACTGCAACAGCCTGGACAGCACCGGCCCGCTGGTATCGTTCTGCTCCGGCGACAATGTGCGCCAGCACCGCGAGTTGCGCGACTTCAGCTGCAGCCAAGCGGTATGCGTGTCCACCACCAGCTTCATCAATGACGCTTTCGTGCAGGACTGCAACACTCTGGACGGCAACTATTGCTCCGGTTCCAGCAGCCTGGAGAACCGGAACTATGCCTGCAATGCCGGTCAGTGCAGTTATGCCGTCACGGCCAACCAGAGCTGCGGCGTCAGCGGCTGGTCCGGCGGCGGCGACACGCCCGGCTTCGGCGACGATCCCGTCTGCGCGTTCACCGAGCGTTTGTGTTCCGGCTCCGGGCCGAACGCTGCCTGCGCTTCGCAAGTGACGCAGCAGCGCGACTTCGACAACCTGGACAACGCTTCGGTGTGTATCGCCAACCGCCAGGCCAAGATCGATTACTGGTGCAACCTGCCGAGTTGCAACAGCCAGAACCCGGCTGCCGGCTGCCAGGCCGGGACTACCCAGCTCATCGACGGCCTGAGCCTGCAGTGCGGCGCCCAGTGCGTGACCAACGCGGACTGCCCGCCGCTGCTGATCGCTGACCAGTGCCACTTTGCCGGCACCTGCACGCAGAACGGCGCCTGCAATTACCAGACCAATGCCTGCCAGCAGCCCGGAACCGTTATCGGCAACACCTGCTACTTTGGCGCCAGGGCGTGCACCAGCGACGGCTGCACCACCTCCAGCTGCAGCTTGCAGCCGGGCCAGGTGTGCGACAGCAATGCCGGCTGCGTCAATTTGGTGTGCGAGGACATCGGCCTGGTTGCCGACAAGTTCACCGACAACGCGAGCCGGCATGTCATCACCTTCCCGGAGAACGGCTCCATTGACACCAGCTCCAGCGTGCGCATCCCCAAGTTCATCAACTTCTCCGGCGAGCAGCAGCTGGTGAACATAACTTCCGCACGGATTGCCCTGCGCGGCGAACCTTTGGTCAACGCTTCCATCGTCACGGTCGACTCCATACTGGTGACGGACGTCTCGCAGAGCATGGACGGGCCCAAGCTTACTTCCGCCAAGAACGCCGACAAGATGTTCATCAGCACCGTGCTCAACTCGACGCCCTCGCCGAACAAGATCGGCCTGGTGAGCTACAACGGCATACTGGAGGGCTTCCTGCCGATGACCGGGGACAAGGCCGCGCTGTTCGCCGAGGTCAACCGCTACACTGCCAACGGCTTCACCTGCATCTCCTGCGGCGTGGACAAGGCCATCGACTTGGTCAAGACTGGCAACAACCGGGCGCGGATCATCATCGTGCTGTCCGACGGCGAGGCCAACCGGTGCCTGTCCGGCTTCTGCACCAACCAGACCGCCAAGCAGGAAGCGATCAACAAGTCCCGGGAAGCCTGGGAATTGCACCGGGCAAGGGTCTTTACCATCGGCTTCGAAGGCAACCTGCCCGGCCAAGAAGACGGCATCGACCCGATCACGCTGGCGGAGATGGCGCGGGTGGGCAACGGCGAATTCCGGCTGGCCAATATCAGCAACATCGCGGACATCTATCGGGATATCGCCATCCAAGTGATAACATCGCTGCCGTCCAACGTCACTCTGGACGTGGACGAAGTCAACGGCCCGGCGTTCAGCTTCCTGGGCCGCTTCAATGTCTCGCAATCGGTTGACTTCACCGCCGACTTGAACACTGCGCTTGGCCTGTGCAGCCCGGCCAACGGCAGTTGCGACGTGCCGCTTGAGATCGGTTCCACCAGTGCCGGCCGGCTGGTGGCGGAAAACCTTACCGTCATGGCGTGCCGGATAGCGAAAGCGCTGCCGGCCTTGTGCGAAGAGAATATTGACTGCGGCGGCGGGCCGGATGCGGTCGACTATGGCGCCTGGTCTGAGTCGGCCTGCGCTTGGCAAAACAGCTGCACGGAAAGCGCTTCCTGCACCCGCTCCCGGCCAGTCACCAAGCACATCTGCAACAATGCCGGCACCAGCCAGGCGTTTTGCAGCACGGTCAATTCGATCCAGACCGAAACCTTCCAGCAGGCCCGGGAAACGGATGGCCAGGCCTGCAATGACGGCCTGTTCTGCACCCTGGGCGACGTCTGCAGCAACGGCGCCTGCACCGGCCCGGCACGCGACTGCAGCGACGCAAACGCCTGCACTGACGACGTTTGCAACGAGCAGCAGGACCGCTGCGAAACGGCCATCGATGACAGCAACGCTTGCGGCCAAGCGCGCGCCTGCCCGCAGAGCCAGTGCATTGGCGGCAATTTCACCACCTTCCCGCAGAGCGGCCATGACTTCTGCTACTCTGGAACCTGCCTGCAGTATTCCTGCGAGCAGCTGGCCACAACCCCGGCGGACGTCTGCTGGGAGGTGCACCACCAGGCCCTGCCGACTTTGCAGGTGCTGGGCCCGGCGGACGGTTCGGAACACGCCACTGGCAACGTCACTTTCGAGTTCTTCACCACCGATTATGCCATTGGCGGCAAGGCCGAAGGCCATCTGCATTTCGCCCTGGATGACGACCCGGTCCCGTACATGTTCTATAGCGGGCCGGATATGGTGGTGGAGCGCGGCTTTGCCGCAACCGAGCGTGCCACATGGGCGGCGGACAACGCTTTCACCTTGCTTAACCTGGCCCCGGGCAACCACTCCATCCTGCTGTTCCTGGCCACTGGTGAGCATTTCGCGCTGGACAACCCGGAGTCGAAAGTGCAGCTCAATTTCATCGTCGATGCGCAGGCCGGCAACAGCTCAGGCACGCTTGCGGCTCCGCAAGAACCGCCAGACTGCGGCAGCTTGGACAGTGATGGCGACAGCATGTTCGACGCCTGCGACAGCGATGACGACAACGACGGCATCGACGACGGAGCGGACAATTGCCCGTTGGCCAGCAATGCCGGCCAGGCAGACAGCGATAGCGACGGCTTGGGTGATGCCTGCGATAGTGATGACGACAACGACGGCATTGATGATGGCGCCGATGCCTGCGCCAGCACCATAGGCGTGGCCGACGGCCAGGGCTGCGCGTGCAGCCAGAAGAGCTGCGACGACAACGACGCTTACACGGCGGACAGCTGCCATGCGGAAACGGCTGCCTGCCTGAACGCGCCGGCCGGCACCGGCAGC
>JACQOC010000081.1 GCA_016202785.1 Candidatus Aenigmatarchaeota archaeon | reverse complement strand
GCGCCCCGCTCCAGGCACAGGCGGTAGCATTCTAGCGCTAATTCCTTGCCGTCCAGCTCGGTGCTGATCAGCACCCGATCGCCTGGCCTGACCTTGGTCGAGTGGTCCACCAGGATTTCAGCCGCTTTCCGCACCCGCTCGTCGGCCATGAAATTAATGGGTGTTACAGATTTAAATGGCGAATCATTTCATCGGGTCGTCGGCCATTTCCTTGCCCAGCTTGCCGTACGCGGCCAGCTTGGCTACTTTCAGCGACAACAGCGCGCACTTCATCCGCGACGGGCCCAAGTCGATGCCCAGCAGTTTGAGAATGTCGTCCTTGGCCAGCCGGGCCGCCTGCTCCAGCGTCTTGCCGACCAGCAGCTCGGTCAGCATGCCGGCCGCTGCCTGGCTGATGGCGCAGCCTTTGCCGTCGAACGTCGCTTTGGCGATGCGGCCGTCCGGGCCTAATTTCAAGAAGATGGCCAGTTCATCGCCGCACAGCGGATTGCTATCATGCGCATGCGCGTCCGCATTTTCCAGCACGCCTTTGTTGCGCGGGTTGCGGTAATAGTCGAGTATTATTTCCCCCTGCAGCGTGTCGTAGACCATATAATTTACTGGCAGCATGCCTTTAAAGAGAGAAAGAGCCCCGGAGGGGAGTTGAACCCCCGACCTGCTGATGCCTTGCTGTCATACCTTGCGGTCCAATTATCAGCAGCTACAAGTCAGCTGCTCTACCAACTGAGCTACCGAGGCTTTCGTTATTAATTCGGCCGGCACGCTATATATAGCCTTCCTGCGCAGTTGCCGATTATAATTAGCCGCGTGCAATTAGTGGTATGGAGATCTATCTTACCGGCGACAATGTCATCGATTTGCTGCTGCTCGGCCTGGTAATAGCGGGCATATTGTCCATCGTGCTGCGCATCGCCCAGCATTTCCTGCGTGCGCTGGTGGTTGGCATCTTCTGCACCCTGGTGCCGTTCATCGGCCTGCAGCTGGGTTTGGCGATGTCAACCGACGTGCCGACCATCACCTGGTATTTCTTCACCGGCATCGGGCTGTATTTTGCCGCGGGCGCGATCCGCATGGGCCTGAAAGTGACCGACACGCTGTTCGCGCCGCTCAAGAAGGCGTTTGAGACGCGCAAGCCGAAGCCAAAGAAAGTCAGCCGCTGACCTCGCCATAAATGTTCCCCTGGTCGGCCAGCAGGGCGTAGAACGCGTAAATGTTGGCCTTGTCTGCCCTCCATTCCAGCTGCTGTTCCCGGCCGTTTACGGTCAAGTTTATGGCCAGCACGTCGGCCAGAGTGGCCAGTTCGGCCGAGAACGTCGCCTTGTCTTCCAGCCGGCCGGACCAGGACTGGCCCGCGGCATTCAGGCTGAAATCAACCGGCTTTCCGAGGAAATTGCCTACGACAAAATTCACCTCGCCATTGCCCGGCATTGCAGCCAGCCAAGCCGCCTGCATGGAGATTGAGCGCGACCCAAGGCCATCTTGCAGGAATGCCGTGAAGTCGGCCAAAGCGCCTGGCCCGTTACCCTGCGTCAGGCCTAGGTTGTAAGCCCTTGGCAGCTCCCGCTGTAAGTTGTCCGATGCTGCCGCCAACGGCCTTGGGTTAGTCAGCGGTTGGTAGCTTGCGCCGATCACCATCAGGCTGAGGATCAGCAGCGCTCCCAAAATGAAGAACTGGCCCTTGCTAGCGGTAGGCATAGAGCTTGACGGCCGTTGGCGCGTATCCCTCCTGGCCTGCAGTCAGATAGGTTGCGACAAAGACGCTCCGGGCTTGCGGTATCTGGCCGGTGCAGTTGTTGCGGTCGCATACCTGTACCGCATGGCTGAAACCTGGTACCTGCACCTCCGCTTCCAGGCCCGCTTGATCGTTGGCAGCGGCATAGGCCTGCAGCCGGCCGTCAGCTGCCAGGCCAAGCAAAATGGCATCCAGGTCCGGCGCGGCGTTAGCAGAACGGTAGCCAGAGATGAACGCCAAGGAACCGAGCAGCAGCATGGCGGCAATGCTGGCCTCAAGTATGCGCACAAAGCCCCGCATCTTAAGTTTAAGGCCGCGCGGTAAAAAATGGCTATGGCAGAGCTTGCCGAAACCTACCAGAAGTTATATTCCCGTTATGGCCCGCAGAGCTGGTGGCCGACCAGCTATGGACTACGGCCATGGCAATGGGAGGTGTGCGTTGGCGCGGTCCTGACCCAGAACACCGGCTGGCGCAACGTGGAGCGTGCCTTGGCCAACCTGGCTGGCGCACGCTGCCTGACCGCGGTGGACGTTCTTAAGATTCCCGCTAGCGGCCTGCAAGCGCTGGTGCGGCCGGCCGGCTATTTCCGGCAGAAGGCCCAACGATTGAAGTCGCTAGCGGAATTGGTGTTGGCGTTTGGCAGCGTAGGCAGTTTCTTGCGCCATGTTACCCGTGAGCGGTTGCTTGCGGTGCACGGCATCGGGCCAGAAACAGCGGACTGCATCCTGCTGTACGCGGCCGGCAGGCCGGAGTTCGTGGTCGATGCCTATACCAGAAGAGCGTTCAGCCGGCTGGGCCTATTGACGGGCAATGAAAGCTATGGGCAAATCCGGCAAATGTTCGAAGCCGAACTGCCGCGCGATGCCAGGCTGTTTAACGAGTACCATGCGCTGATCGTGCGGCTCGGCAAAGAGTTGTGCAGGAAATTACCAAATTGCATCGGGTGCCCGTTGCGCAACTCATGCATGTACGGCCGCGAAGTTGGCTAACGCTGCGCCTCGCCCGGCCTGGCCGTGCGCTTGCCGTCCCTTATCTGACGCATCAATTCCATCAGGCCGGCCAGCGTGTTGCCCGCATTCCCATAATGTCCCGCATAGCTAAGCGAGTAGATTGCCACACACAATGCAACTATGGCGATGGTCAGGAGGAAGAATGCCGCCAGCCGGTCGATAAGGAATGAAAGCTGCAGCATAGGTGTGATGCTGTAGAGTGCCACGTTGATAGTAATGTCTGCCAGGATGGCCTGCAACGCAAAGGCCGCCAGTACCAGGGAGGCAAGGCCGGTCAGCAACAACGCTAGCTGGCGCGCCCAGCTGGAACGGAAGACGATCGGGAAAACAACGGCGCTAAAAAGGGTAATAATGCTAAAATAAAAGAGCTCCATCATACCATTTAATCACCAATGGAAGACCAGCTTGGTTATGCAAAACCAATCCTGAAGGTTGTACGCCGTTGCCCGCCAACGGGCGGCACGCGCTGTGTTAATGTATGCCGACAGCCTATTTATATTTGCCAGCCTGGCGTCCAGAGCTGGCCGGCACAATCACTGGTAGTCGGTCCGGAACCGCAGCAAAGCGGCTATGCCGCCAATGCCCTGCAGCTTCTCGCCGGACTGGTGGCGCGCTGAAACAAACAGTATGGCGCCTCTCGCCTGCTCGACCTTGGCGATGATGTCCTTGTATTCCTGCATAAACTCTTCTGACACCAGCAGCTGGCTGACCGCACCATATTCGCAGGCTTTTCTCACCGGCTCTAAACCATAGCATGCTAGACCCTCCTTTGCCAGCTCCTTGAACAGGTTTTCAACCGCGTCCGTCTCCTCCGCCAGCCGGGTCTGCTTCAGCATGCGGTTGGCCGACTTCTTGATTATTTCCTGCACGCCCGCATGTCCGATATAGCTGGCATGCTCGAGGATGATCTTTTCCGCCAGCTTCTTGTCCTGCTCCCTGATGAATGCAGCTAAATTTTCCCGCTCGAAACCCGGGCCAGCCAGCACAATCAAATGAAAGTCCTTCAGGCTGGCGAGATGTTGAATGACCTTTGCGTAGAACGCCTTCGGGTCGTTTTCCTTCTTGTCCGGCAAACGCGATTGGCGCATGCTGCCGAGCATTTCTATGCCAGAGGCGGTGAAGGAAGCGTAATCGGCCTGCTCCCTATCGACCAGGCACAAATAAATCTTTGGCTGGGTCTTCTTGGCCCGTTCCAGCCGGTCCAAGTCATGCCGCTCCCACCGCTTGCGGATGTACAGCAGCTGGCCAGTGCCTATGGCCATGGTGTGGTGGCCGGCTTTTTGCACGTCGTCCGGACCTTCCAAGATTGTTCCGGCCAGCCGCAGCTTGGCCGTTTCCTTCTGGAAGCCGACCTTCTCCACGGCGATGGTTAAGGTCACGGGCCGCTTCTCGCCTGACTCGATGATGTCGTTGCGCTTGAT
>JACQOC010000080.1 GCA_016202785.1 Candidatus Aenigmatarchaeota archaeon | reverse complement strand
GGACTATTCAGGGCTTGCGGTCGGAACTGCGGTTAAATCATACGCACAGGGCTCCTTTGTGGCTGAGCCGCCGCTTTGCAAAGCCGGTGCGGCTTTGCGGCAGCTTTTACTATAATTTATATTAGTAAAAACAAAAAGGAGGGTTCCGCAACCCTCCAGAATGTCACCTCCTGGCAGCCTATAGGGAAACCTATAGGCTAGTTGACGATAATGGGCAGTTTCATACCCGCCTCATAGTGGCCGGGGATGAAGCAGCCGAGTTCCCATTCCCCGGCCAGCTCTTCTGGAAGGGTGAATTTCACTTCCAGCAGCTGTTCTCTGTTCAGCTCGAGTTCGATAAGGCCCATGGTCTCGACCTCGAACTCGCTGTCCCGCATCTCGCCGATGAGCCGGACTTCGATGTTGTCCAGCAGGTTGCTGGCATAGCCGTGCGGCATGCCATCCTCGTCCTTGACGCCCTTGCCGAGCATGGCTTCATGCACGATTTGGCCGTCAATGTGGAAGGCCAGCAAGTAAGGCATGCCGGCCTCTATCTCGAGCGGCATTCCCGGTTCCTGACCGTCCACCTGGAACGAAAACTCGCCCATGTGGACGTGCAACTCGACGGCCGCCATCTCCTCGTGCTCCTGGCCTTGGATGCTGTATGCGCCACCGGGGACCAGCAGCAGCACCGCCAACGCCGTGATTGTAAGTCCGACCAACGCAAGTCTTTTCGTAGCCATGTTAAGCTCCTTTCTGTCACTAGTTTTGCGACTGACCGTAACGACAACCGCTGTTATATGTGTCCATCACCTCCTATCGACCGACTGCGGGTTTGCTAGAATACGCGTACTTGCGTTCCCTCTTTCCTGGACAAAAGACCTGGGCCATGCTCGGCTATGCGCCTTTGTCTAACCTTTGGTTCTCCGATAGCAATTGCAGTGAAAATTGATGGCCATTGGAATGGGGCCGAGTCCTGTTCGGCAGCGCATATAAAAAACTGGGTGCGAAGGTTTTTTAACCAATCGGTTTCCGTGTGGAACGTGCCGAGTCTTTGGTTTGGCCGGGCAGGCCGGTATTGCTGCCGCACCACCTATCCATGCCCAAGTGCAAGAGCGGCGGCGCCATTTAAGCCCGCTACCCGAACAAGGCATCGATTATCTCCTTCCTGAACCGGACCACGTTGGTCTTGCCCACGCTTTCGGTCTCGAGCACGCCGCGGAGCATGAGCCGTTTTATCACCCGGTGGCTCCGCACCTTGGACATGCCCGGCAGCCGGCTCACCTCGGCCTGCAGCACCTTGCCGCGGTTTTCCAGCAGCACGCTCACCACCTTGCGCTCATCCTCATTGAGCAGCTTGACCATCACTTCCGTGCTCTGCCGGGCGGCCATGCCCTTGGCTTCCAGCTTCTGCGCCATCAGGTAATAGACCCCGGCCCCGGCGATCAGGCTGGCGCCCATCAATAACGGTATCAGCTCCTGCAGGAAGAAGATCTGCGACTCGTGCGGGCAGCCATCGGCCGCGCACGACTCTTGGATAGTGGCAACTTGCGGCGTGTAGACGTAAGTGTGCAGCAGCGTGAAGATGACGATGAAGAAGATGGCCAATGCGGAAATGCCGACGGCAATCTTGGCGTTGTGGTCGAGCATGATGAATAATGGCCGGCGGCCTTAAATTGTTATCGCCAGTAGTGCGCAGGCACTACGATTTCATTTTATGCAACCATGGTTGCTAGCAACGGTATATATGGTTTCAACCAAGGGTTGAACGATTGGCATGCAAAACGAAACAAGCCAAGGCAGGGATGCGGCCTACCGGGCGGTTTTTGCCCTAGTGTTGGTAGCCATCGGCGTGGCTGCATTCAACCAGTACCAGATAGCGGCGGTGACCGCAAACGTGGCAGCTGGATATAGGAGTGGAGCGACAGTGCCAGACAGCGCGGCGGCCCCAACCGGGTCGGCCAGCGCGGACGGCGTGGTGCAGGAAGCGATACGGCAGGTAATACCTACCGGCATACCGGAGGTGTATGGCAGCGAACTCGGAGTAAGCTTCGATAAGCCAGTGGAGTCGCTGTCAATACTGAGCCAGTACGACGACCTGACCGACGCGAAAGGGAGGGGCAGCAAGCCGATCAGCCTTTCCGCTAGCCTGCAACAGCGCTACGTGAAGGTCGGCAGCAGCATCGCCTGCGAATACTGCTGCGGCGCCAAGACGCTGGTGTTCAGCGACGGCCGGCCGGCGTGCGGCTGCGAGCATTCCGGAGCGATGCGCGGGTTGGCCAAATACCTGCTGGAAAAGCATCCAGACCTGACCGACCAGCAGATCTTGGGCGAGTTGGCCAAATGGAAGGCGCTGTTCTTCCCGCAGCAGTCGGTAGCCAAGTACATCCAGCTGCAGGCGCAGGCAGGGAAGGTCGACCAGTCCACACTCGGCCAGTTGCCGGGCATGGTGGGAGGCTGTTAAAATGGTAAGGAGGCAAGTATGAGGACCATCTTGGTGCTGCTTGGCATATTGGTCGCCATCGGCATCGTGCAAGCAGTGCAGATCGCGTCCTTGTCCGGCCAAATGACCGGCAAGGCGCCAGTAGCAGTAACGCCGGCGCAGACACAGCAGGCAAGCGGGGGGCAGAACGTGCAGTTGCCCAACAGCCTGCAAAACCTGCCGGCACAGGTAGGGGGGTGCTGATATGGCACCTTCCCCTTTCCTTTTCACCCTTAGGCAGGCGGCTGCGCTGCTGTTGATAGCGCTGCTCGTCGCCCATCCGGCGTTGGCCGCTGACGACAAGCCAAAAGTCACCATCTACCGCAACGAGGCGTGCGGCCATTGCGACATGTACCTCATGGAGCTTAAATACTGGTTAGACGGCAAGGGCATAACCGACATCGAAGAGAAGCTGATGATCAACAACCCGGAGGTGCGGCGCGAGATCAGCGGACTGAACCAGCGGCTAGCCATCCCGTTCGAGATGCAAGGCCACATGATCGTTCTGATCGGCGAGCGGCTGGTGCTGGAAGGCCACCTGCCGGTCAGCAAGCTGGAGCAGCTGGTTGCGCTCTACCCCAACTACGATTTCCCGCAGCTGGTGCTGTACCAGGACTCCATGGAAACGGAAGAAAAGCTGGAATCGTACAAGGCCCTGCATAACGGCCAGGTGATGGCCTGCGACATCCAGAAACCGATAGCTGACTGCATCCAGGAAGGCAAGGGCAAGCTTGGCCAGTCGGCCCTGCTGCCGCTCGTGGTGGTTGGCGGCTTGGTCGACAGCTTCAACCCGTGCGCCTTCGGCGTCATGCTGTTCTTCATCGCCTTGCTGTTCACCCTGGGCCGGGCGCGCAAGGATTTGCTCAAGATCGGGCTGGTCTATATTAGCATGATCTTCCTGACCTATTTCCTGATTGGGATAGGTATCCTGCAAGCCATCATGCTCACTAACGTGCCGCACCTGTTCGCCAAGATTTCCGGGGTTGCGATCATCCTGCTCGGCCTGGTCAACATCAAGGATTACTTCTGGTACGGCCGCTGGTTCAGCCTCGGCATCCCGGCCGGCCAGACCGCAAGGATGAAAGCGCTGATGCAGAAGGCAACCTTGCCGTCGGTAGTGGCATTGGGCTTTTTGGTCGGGTTGTGCGAGTTCCCTTGTTCCGGCGGCGTGTACGTCGGCATACTCAGCTTGCTGGCAATCGAGACGACTTACCTGCCGGGCTTGGCCTACCTGCTGCTTTACAACGTGCTGTTCGTGCTGCCCTTGTTCGCCATATTGCTGCTGGCCAACAACCCACGAACGGTGCAAAAGATGCAGCAGTGGCATGGCAAGGACAAGCGCTACCTGAAGCTGGTGAGCGGGGCAGTTATGGTATTGCTGGGAGCAATAGCGTTGCTGTTAGCATGAATGTGGGGTGGGACAAAATGACGGAAAAGCTGGACGGGAAGCGGGTTGGGGTGGCGCTAGCGGCAGTGGCCGGCAGCGCTGACTTGGCCTGCGCGGCCGCTTATGCGTTGGCGCCGGGCGCAACGGTTGCCTTTTTCGGCAACATCTTCCACGGCCTGGAGCTGGCCGACATTGCCAATGCGCAGGTGACTTTGGCAGGCATAGCAGCTGGCTTCGTGGAGATAACGCTGGTTGCCTTTGTGCTGGGCTGGCTGTTCGCGGCCGTATACAATCGCCTGCCGGAGGCAAGCCAATGATAAACAAGAAAGGAGGTCGTTATGGAAAAAAGCGCAAAGAAGGAGCACAAGAAAGAGCACAAGTGCGAGTTCTGCTGAAGGGCTCGACGCAACATACTGGAACCAAAACCAAGGATGGGGGGAAGAAAGCGGCCGTGGCTTCGACCGTCTCCAGCAGCATCAGCCTGCTGGGCAGCTACAACATCTGCCACAGCCTGTGCCTGGGCGCGCTGTACGTGCTCGGCCTATTGGGCATCACCGCGGCCGGCCTCCCATTCCTGTTCCTGCAGGACTATGCCATCTACTTTTGGTCGCTGGCGGTGCTGCTGCTGGCGATCTCGCTGGCAGTCATGCACACCGGCCGGAAGTGCCTGCCGGCCAAGCTGCTGATCGCGAACATCGGCATCATAATAGCTTCGGTACCGTTCCAAGAGCTGCAGCCGTACCTGCTGTTCTTCTACCTGGCAGGCAGTGTGGTCATCCTTTACGCAGTCGTTCTGCATTTGAAGCTAGGGGAGGTGAACTTGTGGAAAAGGAAAGAGTGATCGAATACGCGGCAATCGCCGCTGCGCTGGTCATCCTCGCGGTCGGCATAATATCGGCGACCAGCATGCCGGGCGCGGCCAAGCCCTACACGCAGGGCCAGTTCCAGCAGGCGATGGACAGCCAGCTGCCGGACAAGTGCCAGACGCCGCCCGGCTATACCGACGCCAAGTGGCGTGAGCACATGGGGCACCACCCGGAGCTGTACCAGGAGTGCCTGTAGGTGGCTAGATAGGAGCAAAGGCCGGCATGGGCAGGATGCCCGGCCGGCCAAGGTAAGTTGAAACGTATGAAGATGGGTGGCGAAAGCATTGGCAAGCAGAAGGTCAGTGGCAGGCACGGCCATGGCCTGCTGATGGCCATTTGCTGCGGCCTGCCGATGGCCGCAATCCTGATCGCGGTGTATGCCTTCGGCTGGGACAGTTCCGGCTTGTTCTGGCCGCTGCTCGCGCTGTGCCTGCTCATGCATTATTTCATGATGAACGGCGGTCATCGCCATAAGTCAGGCAAGCAAGCCGGTGGTTGCCATTGAACCTGCACGCCCGGCTGCGCCAGCATGCCATGGAAATAGTGCTCATCGCGCTCACCGCGATCATGCTGCTGGCCATGCACCCGGCATGGTTCAGGTAACTTTAGAACTAGTCGCTATATGTCATTATTGGTAATGACGCAGGTCTTGTTGTCGCCGATGGCGAGGTAAACGGTGCCATTGGCGGCGCAGGCCCCGCTGATCGTGCCGACATACCCGGACTGTTGCACCTCGCTTACCACGTGCTTGCCGATCGCCAGCGTCTTGGGCACACCGTTCAGCACCTGCACGCCGTCAATCATCAGCACGAAATTGGAGGCGTTCTTAGTCCCAGCGTTGTCATTGATCACCGTTTTCACGACCGTCAGGCGCGGCGCGATGTCGTCGTTGATGATTACGCACGTCCTAGTTTCATTAAGGCCGATGCTGCCAGAGCAGCCGGCCGAAAAATTGGCCGCGTAGCCGGCCGGCCCGGCCTCAGATACGTTATAAGCGCCCACGCCGATGGTCACATTGATGCCGGAAACATTTCCAGGGAAATTGGCCGGCGCCGGACCGTTGCCCGCCACGCTGATGGTGAAGTTGGCCGGCACGGCTTTGCCGCCGTTGTTGTTTATCATCCTCTTGATGACGGTCAATTTGGCCGGCGCCTTGCAGGCGGATGTGCAGCCGTCGCCGTCCAGTGTGTTGCCATCGTCGCATTGCTCGCTGCCTTCCTTCAGGCCGTCGCCGCACACCACCGGGCAGAACGGCCGCTGCAAGACCGCCTTCACCTGGAAATTGTCGACCCTTATCGTGTTGTTGGGGAACACCCACCAATGGTGGGTAAGGAAGCCGAAATCCAGCCCATAGGCTGCTCCAGTGAGGTTAAAACCAGCCGCCAGCAGCTTGGCCCTGGTCAGGGTATCCTTATTGGTGAACCATTTGTTCACGCCAGTCGTGGTAACAAAGCCATTTTCCAGCCTGGCCGTGCCCTGCTTGACCATGAAATCGACGTTCAGCTGCTGGCCGCCGGTCGGGTTCTGCTGGAACATGGTATCCGCGCTTATATGCAGCTCCTTGAGGAACGGCAGCAGGCCGGGGGCCAGTTGCGCAGAAGTGAAAATGTTGCGCGTGCCGGTCCGGTCTGGCCCGTCGCCAACTGGGAAATGCTTTATTTCGCGGTAAGCAGCCGGGTGGCCGCCGCTGTCCCGGTGACCAATGACATTGGAAGGGAAGGCTGGGAACAGCTGCTCCCAGGCCCAGTCGGTGTCGTTGAAATAGGTGTCATTTATTATCGTCAGGTTTACCATGGGATTCTCGGTCACGCGTGCGCAGGCGAGCTGCTCAATGTCATTGTTGATGATGATGCACACCTTGGTCTCGCCGATGCTGATGGTGCCGGAGCAGCCGCTGGAAAAGTTCGCCGCATAGCCGGCCGGGCCGCTTTCCGAGACGTTGTAGAAACCAGCATCCAAGGTCACGTTGGTGCCGCTAGCGCTGCCCGGGAAGGTTGCCGGCAGCGGGCTGTTGCCGGACACGTTGATAGTAAAGTTGGCTGGTATGGCCTTGCCGCCATTGTCGTTTATCACCTGCTTTATGACAGTAAGGTTTGGAGGTATATCATCGTTTGTCACAGTACAATTCTTGACATCGCCAACGCTCAGGGTCACGTTGCCTGACTGGTCGCAGTCGCCGCTGAATGTGGTTGTGTAGCCGCCGGGGCCGCTTTCGGTGATCGGGTATGTGCCTGCATCAAAGCTGTTCTGGTCGCCGCTGCTTACCTGGGCGGCGCCAACGAAAAGAGTGAAGTTGGAGGCAGAGGCGGTGCCGCCGTTGTCGTTTATCACCTGCTTTGTCACGGTAAGGGTCGGGGCGATGTCGTTATTGAATATTAGACATATTGTCACTGAGCCGGGCAAGATGGTGCCGGTGCACGCTTCGAATTCCGCAAGGTATCCGGGATCGGACAGCTCCGTGACATTGTAAAATCCAGGGTTTATGGAAAAATTCATTATTATGATAGTCGTATTATCGATATGGGGGCCGAATATGGTGAAATTTATAAGTTTAGAATTGTTTCCTAATACCGTTATATTGAATTCCGTTATATTTCTGGTGCCGCCGTTGTCGTTAATTAGAAGCTTGGCAACTATCAGTACCGATGGTTTGTCATCGTTTGTCACTATGCATGTCCGGTTTTCGCCTATGCTTATGTTTCCTGAGCAGCCAGCTGAGAATGTCGCGTTGTAGCTGGAGGATCCGCTTTCAGTTATGTTGTAAGTGCCTGAGTCAACAGTTACTGCGGTGCCGCCTGAGCTGCCCGCGAATGTTGCCGGGCTCGGGTTGGTGCCTGTCACGGTTATGTTGAAGTCTGAGGATTGCGCTGTGCCGCCGTTGTCGTTTATCACCTGCTTGATGACGGTCAGGGTTGGCGCGATGTCGTCGTTGGTTATCGTGCAAGTCCGGTTTTCGCCGCTGGCGATGGTGCCGGTGCAGTCGGCCGAGAAGTTGGCCGCGTAGCCGGATACGGCTGCTTCGCTGACATTATAGAAGCCGGCAGCTAGCGTGATGTTGGTGCCAGACGAATTGCCGGGAAAGCTGGAACTGGAGGCATTGGTGCCGTTAATCAGGATGGTGAAATTGGCCGCCTGCAGGG
>JACQOC010000089.1 GCA_016202785.1 Candidatus Aenigmatarchaeota archaeon | reverse complement strand
GCACTGTCCCTGCACCTGCAGCCAACTACTTGGTTCACCTACGAGGCGACCAATAAAAGCTTGGACACCGGCTATGTCGACGACGGCAAAGGCGGCAAGGCCACCATCCGGCAGAAATACGTCGTTGACCCGCTGTTTCTGAACGACAACCTGGCCAACGCCACGGGCGCCAGCGTGGTGCTGATTAGCGTGCCGGATGCCAAGCTGGTGTATGTTCAAAGGTCCGGGCAGCTTTCCCAATACCCACTACTGTACGGCGTGGCGGCCGCCGGCTTCATGGATCAGGTAAAAGATGTCGATGCGCGCGGCAACCCCAACCCGTTCCATACCATGGCGCGCAAGACCCAGGCGGAGATGGGCATAACCGCTAAACCAGAGGACTTCATTTTGCGCGGCGTCGGCCGCGCCATGGACGACCTGCACGGTGAAATCTGGGGCGAATTGCGCACCGACCTTAGCGTGAAGCAGATTTTGGCCACGGAAAAGTCGGACAAGTACGAGCAGCTGGCGATAAAGGGCGTGTATTTCGACCCGGCCTATGTGGCCAAGATTTTCAAGGACTGCATGTCGGCAAGCGACTGGAAACAGCGCATCGGCCTGTGGCTGGACGCTGACGAGTATGTGTCCATCCCAGCCTGGGTGCCGGCACATTTCGTGGCCACGGTCGAGTCGCTGATCCAGGAATACGGCCGCGACAAAGTGGAACGGGCCTTCAGGAAGGAGCTGGGATAAACGCAAAGTTGAGTAAGCCTTTGGGCTTTTGCCTAGCGCCGGCCACAGCACTGACAGAAAGCGTTAAAAATTCCCCAAATGTTGCCCGTCCTCCGCAGAAAAGGGCACTTTCCAAAAAGATATTTAAATCCCCGGGATCATTACCAATATGGATTTTCTGGCGCAGGTCGAAGCCAGGATTGCAGCCAAAAGCTTGCTCAAGCACCCGTTCTACAAGCTGTGGTCGGACGGCAAACTTACCATTGACGACCTCAAGATTTATTCCAAGCAATACCACAAGTTCGTCGCCGCCTTCCCGCGCTTCGTCGCTGCGGTCTACTCCAACTGCCATGACGCCGCGACCCGGCGCATGATCCTCGGCAACCTGAACGAAGAGGAACTAGGCGACGGCACGCCGCACGAGGAGCTGTGGCTGGAGTTCTGCCAATCATTAGGCTTGAGCCGCCAGGAAGTGCTGGAGTCGGGCATGGCGCCGGAGACAGAGCAGAGCCTCAAGACCCTGGACAACCTGTCCAGATCTGGCTTGGCGGAAGGTGCAGCAGCCTTGCTAGCTTATGAGAGCCAGATACCAGACGTAGCCAAAAGCAAGTTGGACGGGCTCGAAAAATTCTATGGCATCAGAGGCAAAGGCTTAGAGTTCTTCACCACCCACATGGAAGTCGACATCGAACACCAGAAGGTGTGGAAGGCCATAATCAGCAAGGCCACGGGCAAGGACGCTGCGGCCATGCAGGCACTGGACAAAGCGCTGGACGCGCAGTGGCAGCTGCTGGATGGCGTGATGCTGCTGTGCAAGCGCGCGTGCTGATTTAGGCAGCCAAGCCCGCTTCACTGTTCTCCTTGCTTGCCAGGTCTTTCTTCAGCAGCAGTGCTGGGAGCTTGACATTCCCGATCTGGTATTTTTCAGGGCCGGCAACTTCGTAACCGCGCTCCTCATAGAACCTTACGGCATGCGGGAAATTGAGCGTGACTGCATATATGCGCCTGCCATCTAGATAGCGCACCTTCTCCTCAAACAGGTCCAACAGCCAGCCGCCTATCCCCTGTCCCTGCCGCTCCTCGGCGACGTGCAGTAGCTTCACAATGCCGCCGTCATCCTTTAAGTCCATGCAGCCGCAAGCCAGCAGCCGGTTATCCTCCTCGTACAGCGCTAGGTAGGCGTTTTGCATGCGTTCGGCCAACTGCTCCGGGCCGTGGGCATCTGCTATTGCCGCCAGCTCGGCCGGCGCATACGTGCCGTAGTGGTTGGCATATTGCAGTGTGCTGGCGATCAGCCGGCTCACCTTCTCCAAGTAGGGCCGGCCGGGCATTATGCCGGTGCCGTCGAGGTTGTCGAAAAACGTGTAGCGGCAGTTGACGCGCTTCATCCAGCCATTTCGGGGCAAGCTTTTTATGCCGATGCGTCGTGCTGGCGCAACAATTTATGGATAACGGCCAACAACGGTCATGGGCAACGAAATGCAGGAGCTGGAAGGGAAGTTCGTTTCGCTGTCCACGGCGGCCGGCGACATCGAAACGAACCCGGAGATACAGGGACTGCTCGACCGGCAGGGCCGCATGGCCCGGCAGATAGCGCCGCGGCAGCTGGCCGAGCTGGTCAATGTCACGCACATTTTCAACGCGTCGGGAACGGCGTACGAAACGGCCCCGGACCTGATCCGGGCGTCGAACCGCAGCTTCTGGGCTTCGCTCGCCATGGACGATTTGCGGCACGGCAATTCCGGCTGGTCCGCCTGCCTGGCGCAGGTGAGCGAGGTCCTTTATGGGGTCAAGGCGGTGACGGCAGACCGGGAGAAGGCGCAGCGGCTGATGCAGGACGCCAAGGATTATGCGCGGGCGTCGGTGGCCGCGGCCGATTTCGAGCGGCAGCTGTTCCAATATATCGTCTGCTCCTATATGCGGACGCCGCATGAAGAATGGCAGGAGGCCGAGCCGTCGCTCATGGAGGATTTTGTGTTCGCTATGATTGCGCAGGACGGCCTGGACGCGGCCATGGATTTCTTCGATGAGCAGTTGGCATATGGGCAGTTGAACCATCCGTTCCCAGCTTATCGCTTCACCTTTTCCGAACCATACATCACCAAGCGCAACTACATCCTGCTGCGGGCGCGGGATAATTACCGACGCTACGGCAAGCCGCTGCCGCCTATGATCGAGCCGCTAATCCGGGTCGACAAGACCTTTGCCAACTTCTCGCTGGTGGCCATGCTTGGGATGAACGTCCCCCAAGGGATGTGGGAGGGCACGTTCATGCACGACGTCAACAGTTGCATCTACGATGTCCAGCAGGCCACCGGCCTGGACGGCCCGGAACTGGCCAGCTATTTGGCAGCCACTGGGTTCGCCAAACCGCTGGTAGATGCATATCTGGCCGGCGACCTGGAAGGAAAATCCATAAAGCGCGGCTTTGCCGGCAGCACGCTCGCGGCGGTTGAGCGCGGCCATGACTACAGCCAGACCCGGGAATCGCTGCTGCAGGGCCAGGAAGTGCAGGAGGCGATGACGGTGCTGGGCCTTGCCGCGGTGCCGTCGCACGAGCAGCTGAAGATAAAATACCGGGCGCTGGCGCGGATCTATAACCCCGACACTTCCGGCCTGCCGGGCGCCACGGAAATGATGGCGCAAATCAACCATGCGCGCGACGTGATTGAGGGATACATCGGGCCTTGACCCGGCTTCCACTTCGCCGGCCGCGGTCAGCCCTTGAACATGCCGGAGTACGACGCCCAGGCCAGCAGCAGGCCGAGCGCGATTATGGCCAGGCCGATGAGCAGGTCTTTCCGGTTTTTGCTCCGGCTGATGGTCTTCACGAAGCCGGCGACCTGCAAGACGATGGCGAGCCCGGTAACCAGCAGCAGCAAATAGCCCGGCGCGCTTTGCAAGGCCTGCGGGTTGACCTGGGTGTAATGCAGCATGGCCAGTATGTATCCCGGGTAGGCCAGCCGGTGCAGCCGCTTCCAGTTCTTGTAGCCCAGTTTCTGGGTGGCCCAGTCTGTGGACGTCAGGTACAGCGGCATGAACAGCCAGTAGGCGCCGAAGCCGAACAGCAGGAAGTTGATGAACGGGTTGAAATCCCAGAACAGCAAAGCCTGGTTGAAGTTGAAGGCAAGCGCCATCACTGCGAAGAAATGCATGATGATGAAGGTGAAGCCCCACACGCCGATGCTGCGGCGGTGCACGATGAAATTGTATTTGGTCAGCCTCGCCAACGGGCCGACGACCAAGGCCAGGCCGATCAGGCTGGCGCCGGAGAAGGCGAAGCTCCTGATCAAGGATAGCGTCACGTCGCCAGCGCTGAAGGCGAAGAACTGGTAGAGGAACTGCAGCAGCCAGAAGGCAAGCGCAAGCAGGCTGGCTTTCAGCACGTAGCCTTTGTTGGCCCGGGCGCCGGCAAACAGTTGCACCTTGGGCCGTTCCGGCTGGGTTACCGGCTGCGGCTGGATATCTTCGGCCATTAGCTATCTTCCTCTTCGTCAAATAAAAACCTATCTGACATCCTAGATAGCCGGTTTTTATTGGCCGCAGACAATTAGCTTCATGCCGACCATTGCATGGCTGGAGTGGGGCAAGCCGGCGTTCGAAAAATCGCGGGCAGAGGGCAAGCCAATTTTGTTGGACATCCACGGCGTCTGGTGCCACTGGTGCCACGTCATGGAAAACGCGACGTATGCAAACCCAGCGGTGGCCAAGAAAGTGAACAGCGCTTTCGTTGCGGTGAAAGTCGACACTGACCGCCGGCCGGACATAAATGAACGCTATAACCAGGGCGGCTGGCCGACTACCGCGTTCCTGAACC
This sequence comes from Candidatus Aenigmatarchaeota archaeon, assembly GCA_016202785.1. Taxonomy (GTDB): domain Archaea; phylum Aenigmatarchaeota; class Aenigmatarchaeia; order QMZP01; family QMZP01; genus JACQOC01. The sequence goes on along the minus strand of JACQOC010000089.1, from coordinate 2,209 downwards.
ATAAGGGCGAATTGCTCACCGGATTCACCTATCTGCCGGCCGGCCAGATGCTGCAGTCGTTGGCTGAAGTTGCATCGATGTATCATGAGTTCAAGGACACGGCAAGTGGCTACGGCGGGCAGGAGCTGAAGCAGACTGTTTTGGACCGCAACGCCGGCGAAATGATCCTGGACCGTTGCATCGAAGCGTTTGACCTGGAATATGGCGGTTTCGGCTTCCACCAGAAATTTCCCATGGCCGAACAGCTAGAACTGTTGTTGCACTTCCACCGCAAGCGTAACAGTGACGAGTTGTTGCGGCTGGCGGAAAAGTCTGGCCAAGGCATCATGGCCGGCTTGTACGATAAGCATGCCGGCGGCTTTTTCCGCTATGCGACACAGCGCGACTGGTCGGCGCCGCATTACGAGAAGATGCTGGAGACCAACGCGGAATTGGTGCGGCTCTTCACTGAGCTGCACAAGATAACCGACAAAACGGAATACTTCAAGGTCGCCGAGCATGCCGCCAGCTTCATGTCCACTACCCTGTGTGGCAAAGCCTTCTATGGCAGCCAGGATGCCGACGGCGAGGAGAAATATTATGGCTTGAACCTGGAAAACCGGGACAAGTTGCCGATACCATTCATCGACCAGACTGTTTACGTCGACCTGAACGGCAAAGCGATTGTCGCTTTGCTCAACCTCTGGTCGGCCAGCCACAACCCAGGGTTGAAGGAAAAATTGTTGAGCGTGCTGGGTTTCCTGGCCGCCAACTGCTACGACCGCAACCAGGGCATGGCGCATTGTTTCAGCACCAAGCCCGCGACTTACGGCCTGCTGGCCGACAACCTGTGGATGGCCAAAGCCTGCCTGCTTGCTGGCCGCCGCTTTTCCCTGGAGCGCTACAACACCATGGCCGAGCAATTGTTGGATTTCATTCTGAAGCGGTTCCCGGGCCAGGATGGCGGCTTCATCGACCGGCTGGCGCAGCCGGACGACGTCGGCCGGCTGAAGGTTCCGCTGCGCAAAATTACCGAGAATGCGGAGCTGGCCATGCTGCTGCTGGATTTTGCGCCGGAGCGGCCGGAACTGGGAAAAGTTGCCGAGCAAACGCTGGCCTTGTTCGCGTCCTCATATGAGAAATACGGCCTGATGGCCGCCGGTTACAGCCTGGCGGTTGAGAAATTGCTTGCTGCAAAAGAAACGCAATGACGGCCATTTGGCCCTAAGACGCGGCCACGGTTATGCCAAGCAGCACCAGCGCGATGCTGAGCGCGGCCTGCGGATAAGCGATGCCGTAGATGCGCCTTGTCAGGTAAGTGCCAACGCCGATGGTGAACAGCGTCCAGAATATCTCCACCGGCAGGGCATAATCCGGCCCGCCGACCGCGAACACGATGTAGTAGAACGGGCCGAAGTTCGGGAAGATGACGTAGGTGAAGGAAAACATGAGCGTCATGACGGCCGTTATGAAGGCTGCCTTGTAGTAGGCCGGCTGCCGGCCCTTGTACAGGTGCGTCAGTGCATGCAGGAAAAAGCCGGCAATCAGCGTCTGGCCGCCGGCCAGAAGGAATGCGGGAATGGCGAACAGCGCGCCGACCGCCTGGCGGTAGCTGCCGTCTGGCAGGCCCGGGATCAGGATGTCGAAGAACATGGTGTAGATGATAAAAGCTAGGGCGGTGAACGCAATGGCTGCCGCCACCATTATCGCCTTGTCCGGTTCGCGCTTGCGGAACAGGTTTATCATAACCAGCGCTTCCACTTGAAGACGATCAGCATGGCCGCGAACAGGACCAACATCAGGCCGATGATTTCCCAGAAGCCGCCGGCCGCATGCGCCAGCGGCAGATTGTCGACATTCATGCCGTACAGCCCGGCGATGAAGCTGGGTATGAGGATTAGGAACGTGCCGATGGTCAAGGTCTTGACGATCTTGTTCAGGTTGTTGGACACCGAAGAGATGTAGATTTCCATCAGGCCGGAAAGGATTTCGCGCTGGTTTTCCACCCGGTCGGTGACCGCCAGCAGGTCCGAGTAAGTGTCGCGGAAATAGACCATGGCCGAGCTTTTCACCAGCCGGAAATTGTCGCGGCCTAAAGCCCGCAGCACTTCCTTTTCCGGCAGCAGGTTGCGCTTGAGTTTCAGGATTTCCTTCTTCAGCCGGATGATGGTCTGCAGGCTGGAGGATTCCGGATACTTGATCAGGATTTGTTCCAGCCGCTCGATCTGCT
>JACQOC010000083.1 GCA_016202785.1 Candidatus Aenigmatarchaeota archaeon | reverse complement strand
GACTATAAAGTAGAAAAAGCTTAATAAATATAGGGTAACTTTAGGTAACCATGAAGCACAAAACCAGCGTTGCGCTTGATGTGGAAACGCTGTACCAAATACGCAAGTTAGTAGCCACCGGAAGGTTTCGCAACCGGTCGCACGTCATGGAATTCGCGGTCAAGAAGCTTACGGAGGCGGTATGAAATACCATCCCGAAAACATCGATGAAATCGTGGCGCAGTTGCCGGAAGCTGCTCCGGAGTTCGTCCAGGAATTGCGCAATTTGGCGGAAGCCTTGGCCCCGAGCAACTTCGAGTGGTTAAAAGTGATAACAGCTGCTGACAATCGCGCCAAATTCAGGGTGACGCAAGGCGAGGAGCTCAGGGTCCTTGCCGACTTGGCCAGGTTCTCAGGGAACCCCGGACTGGCAGCGGACAATATTGCCGAATATTTCCGGATGCGGCCGGACGATATGGAAAAAACCGCGACATTCTATCGAGCACTGTCTGCCACGCTCGGCCAGATTGCAGCGGCTGATGGCAGCAGGAAGCTTGAAGACTATGAAAACCGGGAAGCCATCGTCAGGCAGCTGAAAAAAGCATATGATGGCGAAGAGCATCTGCCATTCTGGGAGGACTATCTGGACTGGGAAAGCGTAATCCAAGAAGGCAACGATGTCTCTCATACTTCCAGCTCGGCCTACCTGGTGGCCGACCCGGAAACCGGGATTCAATACGTAGTGAAGACCAAGGATTTAGATGCCGAAGAGTCCATCAGCGATCCGCGTAAAATCGCCATTTTCCAGGAAATAGCAAGATTCTACGGCGTACCGGCGGCAGAGGAGATTGTTGTGCTGCCGAGCAAGGAGCTGGCGAAGGCCAAGGTCCGGGCCCAATATCTCAGAACAGAGCGGGGAAAGGATGGCTATACGGAACACATGTCCAAGTGGCCGGCCATGTATGAGCGCATCAAGGCGCATGGCCTACGGGTGGCCCGATATGCCGAAGAGCTGCGGCAGGCGTCAACACTGCGCGGGAAAAGCAGGCAGCTGACCGAGGGCGAGATCTCCATATGCGAGAACTGGTTCCCTGGCGCCATCTTTGACGACCGATGGGGATATGAGGTGGAGTCTTTTGAGACCAAAAATATTGGAGACAACATCGTGCCCGTCACTTTCACCCATAATGAGGGCTTCTTTACCGTCAATCCGGAGAAGTTCAGGTCGTGGTACGAGAAGGCCGACATTTCGCAGCGGCAGCGGGCTAGAAGCTCTTTGGCCGCCATGAACTCCGTCATTAGGTCAGGCTTCCTCATAGATGTTTTTGGCCAGAACAATATGACGTTCCACAACGGCCAGTTCTATCTGATGGACGTCGAGCCCATTTCCTTGGCCAATCTGCCTCGAGACACTGTCTGCATCAGTTCCTCGCAGAACACGCTCAACGACCTGTTCAAGGTAGTGGACTTGCCGCCCATAGCGTATTCCGACGCGGTGAGCACCAACTACGGAAACGATAAGTATTTGAAAATGGCTTCCTCTTGGAACGCAACCTATTCGCGGTCAGGTGTACTGTCCAGGCCAAGCGAGTTCTGGGAGACGAACGTCAGCAGCCAAGAAGAGTTGGAGCTGTACAGGGAACGGTTTGCGCGGATTATGGGCAGCCGTCCGAGCTATAGGTCGGCATTCCCGCCGCAGCTCAACATGCTGCTGCGCGACCTCCTGGAGAAGCCCGATAGCTTCTTTGCCGACCAGCGATTTGACTGGAACTATGGTTATAGGAAGTGAAATCTATGGCCAGCAATTCACCATTCTGGGAGGCGTATCCTGACTATGGACAAGTAGGCGCAGGTGAGAACGTGATTTACAGCAACAACATCGGCAAGCGCACCTACCGCATGCCAATCCCGGGCTCCGAGGAGACGATAGTGGTGAAGCCGAGAGGCGTCATGGCCGCGGAGCACGGCACGTTCAGCCGCGACCAGCGGGTGGTGGCCATATTCCAGCAGCTGCTCAGATATCATAGGGTCCCGAGTGCCGACGGGATTGTCGTGCGGCCGACTTCAAGGCATTATGAGGATATGGTTGAAGCGTATGGCGCAAAGGTGCTGAACGGCGCTGCTGACCGTGAACTGGCGGCAATTCGATTGGCCATCTATGACCCGACGATAGCGGCAGCCAACGCTGCGCATGGGGATCGATCGAGATTAGATACAGTTAGACAAGGACTGATGCAGCGTATTCTTCCGAAAGAGGTCTTCGACGATTTTACTATCAACTATGCGATTTCACAAGGCACCACCAAATACCGGTATATGCAAGCGACGCCTTCCCTGGACATTCCGCGTTTCAAACAGTGGCATGACAGGCTTCCGGGCGACGCACGGGAAGCGATGCATGAGAGCCTGGAAGGCATGAGCGCTATGCTCAGGCAAGGGATGCTTTTCGACCTTTACGGGCACCTGAACTTCGGCATCCGTGACCATCAAATGTGCATAATAGACGCGGAGCCTATCCAGATGCGCGACATCGCCAACCTCATGGGCGCCACGATTTCGGAAAGCGATGAACTGCTACAGCAACTTTTCGCCGTGGCGGGCCTGGAACCGCTGCCGTACGAAGATGCCATTCGCAACGCTTACGGCGCGTCGAAGTTCATAAAAGAGGGACAGCATTACGACGTAGTATCAGGCCACCGCGTCTCATCCTTTTCAACCAATGTCCAACCGCAAGAGGAACGAGAACTGTACCAGGCCATACTGAGCAAGAGCAAGGCGGCCAACCTAGGCACGGAGCCGTTCCCCGCAGGCCTCATCGGCCTGCTCGACCGGCACGCAGCCTTCACAAGCCGTTTCGCTCCCGACGAATACGGGGTCTTTAGGCCGGCAGATCAATGGCGTTAAGTAACGCTATTGGACGGTCAGTTTGGCCCTCCCGACCAGCAGCCTGGTTATGCCATGAACGTGGCCAGCGCCCACAACAGCCACAACAGTATGGAAATGTTGCGACAGATGCAACAGGTTGGCAGCCATCACCTTATCCCGATCAGCTATGAGGGCGCGGTAAAGGTATGGAAACCGTTTCCTTATCTCCAGCACCATTTTCCGCACCGCAACCTGGTCGGGAACCCGGTTCAGGTCGAAGCCAGCGCTGTCAAACAGCAGCGAACCGAAAATAGCGTATGCCGCTAGCTTCAGCTTCTCGGTCAGCGGCATGCCGCGGATGCCGTTGATGGTCAGGAAAATGTCCTGGTCGATGAACGCCGTCTGGATGTTTAGCGACTGCGCTATGTCAACCGCTTTCAGCATCTCGCTGCCCGGCAGGATGCCAGTCTTTTTGGCCAGCATCTGCTGCAAGTGCTGCAGCGCAAAATAAAACAGGCCGGTCTGCAGGCCGGGTCGCCGCCCGCCAGGTGCCTTGAGTGCGGCATACCGATGGTTGTCCAGCTCGATTGCTACGCAATCCGGCGCATGCTGCCTTATAGATTTTTCTACCGCCCTTAGGCTCTCGCCGGCCACGTGGCTGGTCGGCACGATAATGATTGGCATACATACACGATTGGCGTGCGGCATATTATTTAAAGCCGGCCATGCCATAGCAGTTATGGTCGACAAAGAACTGCTTGCCATACTGGCCTGTCCCAAGTGCAAGGGCGACGTCAACCTGGAAAAGCAGTTCATAACCTGCAAGGCCTGCAGCCTGGCGTTCCCGGTGCTGGACGACGTGCCGGACATGCTGCTGGACGATGCCTGGCCGCTCGACAAGGCGAAGAAGGCCGGCTTCGCGCACGACCTGCATCTTTAGCGTTATTCCGGCTTTCTGAAGTTTAAAAATCTTTGTGTTACCATTACTTATGTCACTTTCCAATAGCAAACAGTCAGAAGGAGGTCAGGGCCAATTGCAGGTTCCAGCTGAAGGTAACGAGGACGGATATCCGTTTAATGAAATGCTGTACCAGGCCTTGGCGGATATCAGCGGTCGCCCAGAGCATAAAGGATTGCCTGAGGACATCGTTTATCTGCTGGGAAGCGCAGACGGCTTGCTGGTGAAGATAAGCAGGCACAAAAGGCAGCTTTCTGCAGATGATCCGTCAGCCGGCTATTTTGCAGAGGCGTTTCACTTGGAGAATGGGATTCCTGCCTACATAATAACCGATGATGAATTGCAGCGCGTTGCAGACGGGGATTTTGCGGGCCTGGGTCTGTATAGGGTTATCCAAGTCGATGATTTGAGTACGGATCCTTATCACAGGCAAGGGCTAACTCCGACCCGGTTCCCTAATGCGCTAATGATGGAAGCCGCTTATGAAGATGCCAAAATCGCGCTTCCCGGATCCGGAGAGGAGCAGCTGGGCTTGATAGGAAGATACATACGGAGCAGGCAGAAGCTATTTGCGACACAACAAAGCGAAGAGTCGTATTCACGGAAAATCATGCGCGCCATAAACAAGCATTTCGCAGAGGATAAACAAGGGCTGCCTTATGACGTTACGAACACCCATCTCATCATCACTGACCGGGAGACCTCTGACCCAATTTTCGAGATTTCACGCCAATTGGGACTTAATCCCCAAAAAATATCCGCTTCCGCAGTTGCGGAATATTATCATTTAGAAGATCCTGTAGGAAAGTTCAAAGCAGAGAACAAAACCTCACCGCTTGTGGTCACTTATGACAGCAGAGACATTGATATGGGGGACGGTTTGTCAATGGACGGAAAATACCAGCTCTTTGCCTATGTCGACTTGCTTAAAGATAATGAGGGACTTGACGGCATAACAATGCCGACAAACGGTCATTACCTTGTTAGGTGCTACAACCCAACCGCGATGAAAGGCATACTAACAAAAATAGGATTCGACTTTATGCTCACCCATCACGTGCGTAAAGCCGTCACTATTTTCTTATGAGGAAAAGCTGAGCAAACTGCCAAATGCCGTTAGCTGCAGTCTACTCAATCTCTGCGCTTTAGCGCTGTTCTAGTGCCCAGTAAGCCGTTTTTAAGCCTTGACAACACTTCTATTCATTGTGCCGGGATGGCGGAACGGCTAACGCGCCAGACTTGAGCATAGATATTTTGATGGCCGGCCTTCGGGCCAGCCAGATGACATGTTGGCTTGACTCTGAACGGCGGAGATGAAGAGCGAGTAAAGATATCTGGTGCCCTCACGGGCGTGCAGGTAGCCTTGCTCTCGCATGGGAGGAGGCCTGCAATCGAATCCTGCTCCCGGCGCTTAAGGCGCGTGGACGCTGCCACGCGCCGCGGGCCTGTGGTCCAATGGTACGACGTCGCTTTCACACGGCGAAGGTTGCAGGTTCGATTCCTGCCGGGCCCATCACTTTTTCTGCTTCCAGCTAGCAGCCAACAGGATCATGTGGCTGCCCCTATGCCAGCCCTTTTTAACCCTGTTTTTCAAAAAACACGATGCCGGGCATCTTCGTAAGGCAGGAGCTGGTCGCGCTGGACCGCTTGCACGAGCATGAGCAGGTGCGGGCCGAGCGCTTGGCCGAGCTGACCCAGGACATCATGCTGCGTGGCATCCTGGAACGGCCGATAGTGGTCGACGTAGCGTCAAACGTCATCATCGACGGCCACCACCGCTACAACGTCTTCAAAAACCTTGGGCTGAAAGCGATTCCGGTCATCTATGCCGATTACCAGAACGACAGCATCGTCATACTGAATTCGGTTGTAACCAAACAGCAGGTCGTGGCAAGCGGCAGGAACGGCCATAAATTTCCGCCCAAGACAACCCTACACCAAGTGAAGACCGCCAACGGCCTGGTGGCAATATCCGAGCTGGTCGGCAAGATATCGTACCGGGTTCACCTGCCGGCCAACGGGGCAAAACCGCTATGAAACCGGCGGCAGACAACTTGGTGGGCCTGATTGGCAACACGCCGCTGGTCCGGCTCGGCCGGGTGGCAAAAGGCATCAAATGCGACCTGTTCGCCAAGTTAGAATATTTTAATCCCGGCGGCAGCGTCAAGGACCGCATCGGCATATCGATGATCGAGGAGGCAGAAAGCAAAGGCTTGTTGAAGCCCGGCATGACCATCATTGAGCCGACTTCCGGCAACACCGGCGTCGGCCTGGCGCTGGCTGCCACGGTGAAAGGCTACCGCCTGGTGTTCACCATCCCGGACAAGATGAGCGCGGAGAAGATAAACCTGTTGCGCGCCTATGGCGGGCACGTGGTCATAACCCCGGTGGCGGTAGAACCGAATGACCCGCGCAGCTATTACCGGGCAGCGGAAATACTGCGCAACGCCATAAACGGCCGCGGCCAGCCGCCGACTAGTGCCGAGCTGGCGGAAATTACTGCCCGGGTGCAGAGCATGATAAGACAAAACCAGGTTGCCGAGCTGGCCAAGCTGCTCAGCCTTACGCCCAAGAACCACAACTGCTTCATCCCCAATCAGTATGCCAACCCGGCCAACCCAAGCGCGCATTATAAAACAACTGGGCCGGAAATCTGGAGGCAGACGGAAGGCAAGATCGACGCGTTCATCGTCGGCGTCGGCACTGGCGGCACGGTCAGCGGCACCGGCAAGTATCTCAAGGAACAGAACCCGAAGGTAAAGGTCATCGGCATCGATACCGTCGGCAGCCTCATCGCGCACAAGTTTTACGGCACGCAAGGCCAGGCCCATCCCTACCTCATCGAAGGGATCGGGGAAGACTTCATTCCCGATACGCTGGACCTCAAGGTTATCGATGAGATCATAACCGTTTCCGACAAGGACGCTTACGCCACGGCCAGAGAGCTGGCCAGGCAGGAGGCCATACTGGTCGGCAGCAGCTCCGGGGCCGCAGTGTTTGGCGCCCTGCAGTATTGCCGGAAGATGCAGGAAGGCCAGGTTGCAGTGGTTTTGCTCCCGGACGGCGGCCGCAGCTACTTGAGCAAGGCGTTCAACGACGAGTGGCTGGCCAAGAACAAGCTGGTTTGACCATGAAACTTTCGACCAAAGCGGTGCGGGCCGGAGAGCAGCCGGAAGCCATAACTGGGGCGGTAACTACGCCCATCTTCCAGACCGCGACTTACGCTCTGGACCAGGTTGGCGTGTTGAAGGGCAAAGGCCTGTGGCCGGACGGTTTTGATTATTCGCGGGTCAGCCACCCGACCAAGGCCGTCCTGGAGAACAAGCTATGCCAGCTGGAAGGCGGAAAAAGGTGCCTGGCGTTCAGCTCCGGCATGGCGGCCATAACCGCCTTGATGCACACCCTCAAGGCGCGCGACCACATAATTTTTTCCGAAGACGTGTATGGCGGAATCCATCGCTTGCTCAAGCAGGTGCTCAACAAGTTCGGCCTGGAGTCGGACTTCATCGACACTAACAACCTGGAGCTGGTGCAGAACACGATCAGGGAAAACACCAAGATGCTGTTTGTCGAGACGCCTACCAACCCGCTGCTGATCGTGTATGACATCCGCGCGCTGGCCAAGCTGGCGGCG
>JACQOC010000076.1 GCA_016202785.1 Candidatus Aenigmatarchaeota archaeon | reverse complement strand
ATATTCTACAATTCCAGTTCCTGCTTTACTTCGACTTTCCTGATTATCAGCACGCCTTTATCGGTCACCAGGAACTGGATGATGTCGCCGTTCTCCATGCCGAGCCGCTTGCGCAGCCCTTTAGGGATGGTCACTTGCCCCTGGGCGGTTATGGTGCTGCTGCCGGCAGCGGTTGCGGTCGCCATTCAACGCCTCCTCGCTTGCATGAATAGGTAGATTGCAGCCAGCGCCAACAGCACGATGCCGAGCAGATATGTGGCATTGGCTGCAAGCGCCTTCGGCGCCTGCGCGATCAGGCCGGTGATGGTGTTCGGTATGAAGCCCAATATTTGCTCCAGGATGCCCGGGCTTGGCACGATCTGCTTGGCCACCCTGACCTTGAAATTCATGTGCCGCTCCTGGTTGACTTTGATGGCAGCGGCGCTGCCTGGCGCCAGGGCCGCGTAGATGTCAATATCGTAAGCCTGTTCTTCCGCGTCGAACGGCACCGAAACTTTGGCGGTAACCTTGTGCGACCGGAGGTAAGAATCGCCGAGCGCGTAGTAAGCGTCGCCGTTCTCTTTGGCCGACGGCTGCAGCACAAAGCCGGCCGCACTCAGCGAAACGTTCCAGCCTGGCGGGGCCTGCCAAGAAAGCTGCACCGGGATGCCCTCCGGCGTGTCAACATTGAAGAACAGCATGGTCAAAGTTGTGGCTTTGCCGGGCTCCACCGTCACCGACTTCTCTAACTGCATGGTTATCGCGCGCAGGCCGTCGCTGGGCGCCGGCAGCAGCATGGCGGCGAGCGCGGTTGCGGCCAGCAATGCCCATAGCCGTTTATTTCGCGTCATCCCAGGCTCCGGTTGCCAAGTATGGTGATCGTGCCGTTATAACCGCCGTACAATATCCCCTTCGGCACATTTATGAAATAGCTGGTCGAGAGGTTGGTGCCCCACTGCACATTCTTGCGCATAACACCGTAGTCCAAAGCGATTGGCGTCAGCGCGTCCTGGAAGGTGTGGTTCCAGCTGACATTGCCGATGCCGATGCGGTACGCGCTGTCGTTCTCATGCTCCAGGTGCGCGCCCTTCACGTAAAAGTCCAGGTTGCAGCTTGGCTCCTCCAGCGTGATGTTGTAGCCGCTGACGTTGTTCCTTAGCGCCGGTATGCTATTGTTGCCCGGCTGCCACACCCCGAACTCGATGCCGTCAAACTGGAAGTTGAGGTCAAGCACGCAGTCGACGATGCGGATGCTGAAGTTGTCGGTTGTGTTTGCGTCTATTTCGGAATAGTTGGAGCTGAACCGGACGTTGAGCAGCCAGCCGGTGTTTATGTCTCCCGACGCGTTCACCCGCCAGCCGACGTCGCAGGCCTGGGCATTGGACAAGGGATTGCCGGAGCAGTTCACCGGGTTGGCATAGCCGGGCATGGCGTAGAACGGCGTCGCACCTTGGGAAGCGCTTACCGTAGTGTCCGGGTTGGGGCCGCTGGCGTTATACTGCAGCCGTGCGGTCACGTTCCCACAGTCGCCGCGCCTGCAGACCACGCTGGCGTTGACCCGGAACGTGCGGTTCTGGGTGACGGTCGTGTTGGCCGGCGGGCCGGTAAGGTTGGTGTCCAAATAGATCGGCAGCACGGTGAGCGTCTGCAGGCCGGTGCCGTTGGCGTTGCCGGAGGTGTCGTTGTAGAATATCTGCCAGTATAGGGTGCCCTTGGTGCTGGCATTCTGCCAGGTGAAGTTGCTCCAAGTAAATGTATCGTTGGCAAACAAGGGCATCGGCGAACCATAGTTCCCTGAGTGGTTCACCCACTGGCCGCTCTCGTTGGTGGGCAGCACCGCGTACGCCAGGCTTATCAAGTCGTAGCCTTCTGCGGTAAGGTTTACCTTGTCCCTTTGGATTATGGTGTTGTTGCTGGCATTGGCGTTGCGGATGCTCGGCTTGGTTATGTCATGGATCAGCCAGGTATAGTTCCTATTGCCTTCGCCGCCGTTCGAGTTGTTCGCATACACCCGTACCGTATGGTTGCCGAGCAAGCCGATGTTGGTGGCGGTCAGCTCAGCCCGGGTCAGGGTAAAGTTGAACTGCTCGGTGTCCTCGTCGCACAGGCCGTCCTGGCAGACGACGGTCACGTTGGCCCTATCGTCCAGCTTGTACCAGACGAAATCGATGGTCCGGCAGCCGATGCCAGCCTGGGCGGTGCCGTTGAAGAACGGCGTGATGTTCTCCGACGGGTCGGACGGCGTGACATCGAAAGTCACGTTGATCTGGGTCTTGCACACCGGGTCGATTGGGTTGATCAGGAAGATGGTGTTGCTGGTGCCGTTGCCGCCCCTGCGCAGGGTGGCCGCATTGATGGTGAAATTATCGTCGGTGTTGGACGGGCGCCTGATCAGCAGTGTGAAATTGGTCTCGTTGTAGTTGCCTGGCCGGAGGTCAGTGATGTTGTAGCCCAGGGCGGAAAAGTTCACGTCTGGCAAAACCTCTACGGTTCGCAGGATGCGGCTGTCATTGTTGAACACGAAGACGGTAAGCGTCACGTTCAGGTGCGTGTTGTTGTAGCTAAGGGTCTGCGCCCACTGCCGGACAATTATATGCGACTGGTTGACATGGAAGAAGCTGGTGTTGCTGCCCCTAGCGGCATTGGTGTCGTTGGCCGTCACGTTTACCGTGTAGTTACCGGTATACCCTTTGGTCAGGCCCAGCCAGGTGATGTTGTATTCATAAGTGTAGCCGGTGAACTCATCAATGGTTATGTCGCTGACATTGGCCATCAGCACGTTGGTCAAGGCCAGCGTGCCGTTCGGGTAGCTCAGGTTGAACCACACCGCAGCCAGCTCGGTGTTTCCAGCCGGGTGCGTAACGTTGGCCCTTATCACCACCTTTTCGCCGGGCTCGAACGGATTGGCCGGCGACAGGTTGCCCAGCAGCATCTGGGCCGGCTGCACGATCGGGCTGCCGACCGTGAAGTTCCAGGTTTCATTGTCGGCCGTATAGTTCTCATTGCCGGACCAGTTGGCAATCAGCTGGAACTTGCCGGTAACTATCAGCTGAGTGATGTTGACCACACGGGAGCTGCCATTGTTCAGCAGCCTGATCACTTGGTCCGAGTACGTCCACCACATCCCCACTTCGAACGAGCCGTTCTGGTTGACCGCGGTGAAGTTGGCCGCGCTGTTGTTAAGGTAGCCCTTGTTGGCGCGCGTACCGTTCAGGTAAAGCGCTATGCCGCTCGGTGCCTTGTCGACCGTGTAGGTCCAGCTGGTGGCATTGATGGTCGGGAACGTGTCGTTGACTATCCACCGATAGTTGTAGGTTGCCGCTGCCAAATCGGTCTTGTTGGTGTAATATTCCGCAGCCGTCGTGTTTATCGTCCGGTTGTAAGCCGTTACCGTCGTGTTCACGTTGTTGAACTCGAAGATGACGTCGCTTATGTCCGATATGCCGTCGCGGTCAATCACCGTGATGTTGAAATAATAGACCTGGTTGGCCTTGTAAGTTGCCGGGTCGGCCGGGTTTTCCTTGAGGTCGCCCACCCTTGGCGCGGTATTGACTATAGTTGTGTTGTCGGAAAAGGCTTCGGTGCCGTTCTCGAAGCCGTCGCTCGGTATGACGCTTATCGACCAGTTGGTGCCCTTGGTGAAGTTGCCCGAATATACTATGGATATGTTGGTGTTGCTGCCGTTGACGAAATTGTCGTATACGCCGCTGAAGTTCAGCACACCTTGCCGGTACCAGGTGAAATATATCCGCAGCGTGGTGTTCTCGCTGTCCCGCGCCGTCACGTTGGCGGCCAGGTTGTCTTCGGCGGTGGCGGTCGGGGCCGGGGTCAGCTGCGGCTTGTTGCCGGCGGCCGGGCCGGTAACCGAAGGCAGGCTGTTTTCGGTGAACTGGCGCTGCACGCTGGCGTTCAGGTTGCCAAGGCTGTCGTTAGCCCAGACCCGGTACTTGTAGGTCACGCCGTCATTAGTGGCTATCGACAGGTTGGCGCAGGTAACTGACAACCCGCTGCCGCTTTTGGTCATGCTGTAGTTGACCACGCTGGTGCTGTTGTCCAATTCCAATAGGCAAGTGTCTATGCTACTGAATAAATCGGTTATTGTCAAGTTTAGCATCTGGTTGTTGCCGAACACGACCGTATTGTTGGCCAGTGTGGAGCCATTGAATGTGAAGCTGTTTGGCCCAAGGTCGTCAATTGTGACGTTGGTCTTCCCGTCGGTGTTGCTGTTGCTCGCGAAGTCCGTGGCGTTAACGGTCAGGCTGCAGTTGGCCTCCGTGCCAGCGCTGCAGCCCAAACTGGTAAGCGTAGCATTAAGTTCATAGACGTTGCTGCCTATAGAAATCATCTTCACCTGCGTCGGAAGCGTGCCCAAGGTGACGTTGAACACGCCGGAAGTTGCATCGGTTACCGTCACGTTGAAGCGCAGCGCGAAGCTGCTCCGCACTGGCGTGGTCACGTTAACCTGCTGGTTGCTGACGGTTGGCATGACGGTATCGACGGTCAGCGTTCTGAAACCGGCAGATGGGGTCCGGTTGGTGTTGCCGGCCTCGTCAGTGATGTATGCGTAATATTCGTATTTGCCGTCGGCCAGCATGGTGAAATTGTTCCTGAGCGCATTGGCAGCGGCATTAAAACTGGCGTTTATTTCCTGCCCGGAAAGCGTCCGGTTCCACAGCCTGACCTCGTCCACCGAGCCGTTGAAGAAGCCGGTGCCAAGCGTCGGGCTGTCCGCCCCGATGGTGAAGTTGATGCCGTTGGCCGGAGCATAGCCGCTGGTGCTTGGCAAAGTAGCTTCGACCAAACCGTCCAGGTACAGGGTTATGCCGGAGCCGTTGTAGGCCACCGCCGCGTGGTGCCAGGTGCCGTTGGACAGCACCGTTGTCCCTGCCAGATTGCGCAGGCTGTTGGCGCTGTTGAACAGCGTGAAGTTTAGCCGTTCGTCCGAGCCGACGCCGAAATAATAGCCTTCACCATTGGCAAGCGTCGCATTGGCCTTGGACAGGAAGCGGCCGGCAACGCTTGACCTTTTCAATATCCATGCTTCTATGGTAAAGTTAGCGTGCGTTCTGGTGGTGGTCGAATTCGGTATGGTTACATGATCATTTTGGCCGTCGAAAATGATGCCGCGTCCGAACTTGCCATATGCCGTCCAGCCGGAAGACTGGTTGCAATCTATGTCGGTGCACCCAAAGCCCACCAAGCTGCCGTTGTTGCCGTAGGTTGAGCTGTCGCCGGCGCTGCTGGAATAGCCTTCCTGGAAGCGCCAATAGCCGGCCAGCGAATAGTTCCAGTCGACGAAGCCGGAGCTGCTGTTGGCCCCAGCACTGGTCAGGTTGACAAACGCCCAATTCAGGCTGCGGTTTTCCGCATCGGCCGGGGTTGGCGCGACCAGGTCCAAGTTCGGGGTAAGGGTGTCAAACCGGTAGGTCAGCGCGGGCGACGCGCCCAGGTTGCTCACGGTATCGTTGGCGTACATTTGGACTGTATAAGCGCCTTCGGTAGACAGGCCGGTCAGGTTGAAGCTGCACAGCCGGCTGTTGCCGGACGTGGTGTTGGCCGCGCCCAAGGTGGTGTTCTGGGTGATGGCCCCGGTTACCGCCACAACGCAAGTGTCAACGTTGGCCTCGATGAAGGTGACATTGACGTATACCCAGTTCTGGCTGGTGTTGGAGTTGTTGGCCGTGGTGGAAGGCAAGAAGACGAAAGCGTTCGGGGCCGTCGCGTCCAGGCTGATGTTCAGCTTTTCGGTCGCGTTGCTGTTGCCAGCAAAGTCGGTCGCGTTGAAGGTTACGCTGCAGTTGCCGTCGACGGCCGGACAGCCGAGCAGTTCCGGCGTCGTATTTACCTCCCAAAAGTTGCCGGATCCGGTATAGGTCATGGAAACGTTGTTGATTTGCGCGCCGGCATTAACGGTTTTGACCAGGCTTAAGGTGTCGCTCGCAGTGACGTTTATCCTTATGCTCCTGGTCAGCCTTATCGCGCCGGTTATGTTGGCTTGCGGATTCGTGACGCTTGGCACGACCGTGTCGACGGTCAGCGTGCGGAAGCCGGTGTCCGGCGTCCGGCTGTAGTTGCCGGCCTCGTCGACGACATAGGCGTAATAGTCGTAATTGCCGTCGGTCAGATTGGTGAAGTTGCCTTGCAACCCGTATTGCTTGGCCGTGTAGCTGGCGTTGATTTCGGCTTCCGACAGCGCCCGGTTCCAGATCCGCACCTCATCAATGGAACCGTTGAAGAACCGAGTGCTTGCGCCGCTGGTCCGGTTGTCGGCCCCGATCATGACCGGGTTTATGCCGATTTCCAGGCTGTTGAAGCCGGCCGGCACGTTGCCTGTGGTATTGAGCACGCTGTCCATGTATATCTTCTGCGCAGCCGTCCCGTTGCTGCCGTTCCATACCGCCGCAATGAAATGCCATTCCATCGGGCTGGCCTGCGCGGAGTAGTTGAAGCTCAGCGATTGCCTGTAGGTTCCGTTGCCGAGGTCGAAATACAGCTGGCCGTCGCTATTGATTGCCACTGAATACGGGCCCTGGGCAGCGCAGCACAGGCTCTCGCCCTTTGACACGATCGCGCCGATGTCATGCCGGTTGCGCGTCCGCATCCAGAAAGTTATCGTGATCGGCCCAGCCACGTCGAGCGAATCGCTGTCGGATACGTTGACATAGTTGTCGATGCCGTCAAACACTATCGTCCTGCCGTACCTTCCCGAAGAGTTCCAGCCGGATATCGGGTCGCAGTTGAGCGTCAGGCACGGGAAACCATTCAGGCTGCCGTTGTTGCTCCAGGTTGAAGTGTCATTGGCATAGCCGCCCGCTCCCTCCTGGAAATCCAGGTACAGCACCAGGCTCCGGTTCCAGTCGATGAAGCCGGAGGTGTTGAACGTCGAGTTTATCGAGGTGTTGGCATACGACCAGTTCCACGATATGTTGGCCGCCTGATCCGGCGTCGGCGCCACAAAGGTGATGTTGGTCGCATTGGCCTCCTGGCCACCGGTGCCGGTCACGTTGGCGATCAGGTAATAGGCCTGGCCGTCGATGGTCAGCGTGTCGGTGAAGTTGACGCCTTCCCGCATGTCGTCCGGGGTAAGCGGGAACATGCCTGGGCAGCTGGTGTTTATGTGCTCAAGAGCGGTAGCATGCGGGCAGATGTAAACCGCTCCAGTGCCGCGCACCTTAGGTATCAGCAGGCTCTTGTTGACGATGTTGGCCACGCCCGAGAAGTTGGATATCAGGCCCTTGCCTTCAGCAACGCTGACATTGGCGATGATGCCGGACAGGTCGATGTTGGTTGTGTAGTTCAGGTAAAGCCGTGCCGAGTAGTTGCCGTTGCCCAGCGCCCCAACGCCGATGAGCACCGGCCGCACACCCTGGAAACCGCTGGTGTTCAGCGCCAGCGAGGTGTCGTCCTGAAGGGCCGCCTTGAGGCTGGGCGGCACATTGAGGGTCTTGGCATAAAGCCGGATGATTACCACCTCCGAATCTGCCGTGTAGTTCGTGTCCCCGGTCCAGTTGACGATGGCCGTATAGTTGTCGGCCTTGTAGCTGTCGGTGAAGTTTATGTGCTCCAGCGGTGCCGTGCCCGCGGCCAGCAGCTGCATGACTCCGGAAAGGTTGGACCAGATCTGCACGGCTTTGCCGGAGACGTTGAGGAGGGTGGTGAAGTTTATGTGGTCGGTTATGTTGTAGCTGCGGTCGGCTTGCGTGCCGTTCATCTGCAGGCTGATGTTGGTGTGGGCGCGGTAGATGATGAACTGTATCAGCGGCGTCGCATTCCTTATGTTGTTGGTGTCGTTGGCGTCCCAGCGGTACAGCCAGCCGGTCTCGTTGGCGCCGAGGTCGGCCAGCGTGATGGTGTAATTGGCCCGTTGGCCGGTGCCGAAGCGTGTTACTGCACCGCCCTGGTAACTCTTGTTCGAGCCGTCCATTTGGAACACCACATCCCGGACGTCGGTAATGTCTTCCCAGGTTATGTTGAAAATGTAGCTGGCGCCAGGCACATAGCTGGCGCCGGAGGCCGGGCTGGTCAGGTTCGTCGTGTAGTTCACGCTGTTGTCGACCAGCACCACGTATGAGGCGTTCACTTTGGTGTTGCCGGCCGAGTCGT
>JACQOC010000075.1 GCA_016202785.1 Candidatus Aenigmatarchaeota archaeon | reverse complement strand
TCGTTCTCGCTTATAAGCCCTTCGCTGCTGTACAGGTGCTGGGAATCGTATTGGTATGTGCCATTTAGGGCTTCGCGGTTTGCAAACCTCTTCAATTCTATTATCACTTGGGTGTCATTCAAGCCGCTAATGCGGTAGGCACAGACGCTATATTGCCCCGGCGACGAATCTACAATATTTGTATAGCTTTCCTCTGCTCGGCAATTAGTCCCATTGTCGGTAATCCCAAGTTGCTTAAGCTCTTCTTCATTGAGATCGCTGGTCATTCCAAGTTGCTGAAGGTCCTGTTCATTAAGCGTCAGCTCCTGGGTTCCCGATACCGTATGGTTTGCCCTTATTGGCGGCCCTGACAGCGAATCTTGCACTATTGCGTACCCCCCGATAAGCATCAGGAGAATCGCTAGAATTACAGCCAGTTTCATGGTATCACCGTCACTTCAGCAAGAGGTTATTATTAAGTGTTCTTAAAAGGGAATGCCGGCCCGATTAATTTGGAGTGCTCCGTGCATCATGTGGGCGCGGCCTGCTGCCTTGCTAAAAAGAGACTGCATATGCGACTGGATTGGGGCCGCATTTCCCCCAGCCATTGATATGATGAGCATTTAAAGAATGCCGGAAAATCCATTGATGGCGCTCAACGAACTGTTTCCGGAAATCGAAACGTTTGATGTAGGAAGATTGCCGGTATCGTACCCTCATGAGCTCTATTATGAGCAGAGCGGCAACCCCGACGGGAAACCGATAGTGTTTCTCCACGGCGGGCCGGGCAGCGGCACTAGCTCCCAATACCGCCGGTTTTTTGACCCTGAATTTTATCGGATAGTCTTATTTGACCAGCGTGGAGCCGGAAAAAGCACGCCGCACGCGGACACCCATGAAAACACGACCCCGTATCTGGTCTCTGACATGGAAAAATTACGCGAGCGCCTGGGGGTCAATGCTTGGATGGTATTCGGCGGGAGCTGGGGGAGCACATTGGCGTTGTCCTACGCGGCTTCGCATGCCGATAAGGTGAAAGGCCTCATCCTTCGCGGGGTTTTCCTCTGCCGGGAAAAGGAAATAGCCTGGTATTATGAAGAAGGCGGGGCGCATATGGTGTTCCCGGAGGAGTGGGAAAGGTACCGGGCGCAGATACCAGGCGCCCAGCCAGGCGGGATGGTCGAAGCCTACCACAAACTATTGACGAGCGAGAACAAGGACGTAAGCTTGGATGCGGCCTTGGCTTGGAGCAGATGGGAGGCTGCGACGTCAAAACTGGAAGATGATGGGAGCCTGACCAGCGCATTCGCCGACCCGCATTTTGCCCTGGCTTTTGCCAGCATCGAGAACCATTATTTCCGCAACAAGATATTCTTGCCGTCCGATGATTATCTGCTGGGCGAAGTGGCGAAGCTGCAGGGAATCCCGGCCCGGATCGTGCAGGGCAGATACGACATGGTATGCCCGATAGCGACCGCATGGGAAGTGAAGAACGCGCTGCACCTGCCGGACGAGGAATTCCGGGTCGTGACCGCCGGCCATTCGGCGTTGGAGCCTGCCATCCGCAGCGAATTAGTGCAGGCGACGCAAGATTTCAAGAAATACTTTTAGTTGCCTAGATTCCTTCTGCTCTTTGTATCCGGATTTTCAGGGACAAGTCTGTTTGCGGAAAGCCCGCCGTTGACGGTTCAAGTGCGGAAAATAAGTGCAAGGGACGGCTGCATGAGGAGTCAAGGCGCGCGGGCGTGTGCGGGTTTCTCCAAGATAGGGATGAGCCGTTGGTGTTGTGCGGGACGCAACTTGCCGCCAAAAGCTTTATAAGCTATAGTTACCATAAAAGTAACTATGAACCAATACACGGAGTTGTACGCTTGGATATTAAACAGCTTCGGCTACCGGGAATTCGACATGGACAGCTTCCGCGCCACGTTCCCGTCCGGCCACCCGCACAAGGTCATCCATGATTTGGTGAAGCACGGCTACTTGGTGCGCACCCGCCACGGCGCGTTCCATGCCATAGTTCCGGAGCAATTGGTCGAAGGCATCGTCCAAAAGGGCTTCCGGGCACGAAACATCGTTGCCAAGGCCGAGCGCAAGTACGCTTATACACAGAGCTCGGCCGTGCCGATCTGGACTGATGGCTATTACTGGACCGGCTTCACCAAGGGCTTCCGACCGATGCATATCAAGGTGTTGGTGAAGGACTTAGCGTATTGGGGCAGGTTCTTCGTCAGCAACAACGCCCGCTATTCCTTGGCAAATGAGAGCCGCACCTTGTTCGGCTTCGCCTACATATTGCACCCGGAGAACGGCTTCAAGGCGGTCGAGCGAGACGGCGTCTGGGTCGAGCCATTGGACGAGACCGTCCAATTCTGCTTGGAATATGAGGCGGCATATGAGCCGGCCTTGGAATACTTGGATGAGCGATTCGGCATCGGCTACCGACGGCGCGAGGCGCTACAGACATGAACCTCGAAGAGCGAGAGCAGGCGTGCTTGGAAGCGCTCGGAAAACTTCCGAGCGGAAAATACGTGCTGATCGGCGGCTATGCGGCCAGCTCCTTCGATTTCCCGCGCTTTAGCGTTGACTTGGACATTGTCATCAAGAAGAGCGATGAGACCGCTTTTGCTAGGCTACTTTCCGCTGACGGCTTCCGGCCGGTCGAAGGCAATTTCCCGGAAGTGCAGGACGTCTACCAC
>JACQOC010000072.1 GCA_016202785.1 Candidatus Aenigmatarchaeota archaeon | reverse complement strand
TGCATGGGCCGCAGGCGTTGGCCAGCACGGTGCCGCCCATCTGGCGGAAGACCTGGACCAGGCCGTCGCGCTTCATGGTTTCATGTATCTGGTCCGAGCCGGGCGTGACGTAAAACGGCACCTTGGCCGTCAGCCCGACCTGCAGGCCTTGCCGGGCAACGCTGGCGGCGCGCTGCATGTCCTCATAGGAGGAGTTGGTGCAGCTGCCGATCAGCGCGGCCTTAAGCTCGGTCGGATAGCCGTTCTGCTTGGCCTCGGCCGAGAGTGCAGAAACTGGCCGGGCCAGGTCGGGAGTGTGCGGGCCGACCACTAGCGGGACAAGCTCCGCCAGGTTGATCTCAAGCACCTGATCGAAGTACCGTTCCGGGTTGTCCAGCACTTCCGGGTCGGCGGTGAACAGGTCGCTATTAGCTGTGGCCAAATCCGCTATCCGGTTCCGGCCGGTGCGCCGCAGGTACGCGGCCATCCTTGCGTCGAACGGCAACACCGAACTGGTCGCGCCATTCTCCGCGCCCATGTTGCAGATGGTGGCCTTGCCGGTCGCGCTGATGGTTTCACACCCTGGGCCGAAGAATTCCACGATGCAACCCGTGCCGCCCTTGACGGTCAGCAGGCTGCACAGCTTGAGGATGACGTCCTTGGGCGCCGCCCAGCCTTGCAACTGGCCGGTAAGCCGTACGCCGATCAGCTTGGGGTGCTGCAGCTCCCACTCCAGGCCGGCCATGACTTCAGCAGCGTCGGCGCCGCCGACGCCGATGGCCAGGCAGGCCAGGCCGCCGCTGTTCGGCGTGTGCGAGTCGGTGCCGATGATCAGCATGCCCGGGCAGGCATAATTCTCCAGCACCACCTGGTGGATGATGCCGGCCCCAGCCTTCCAAAAGCCGATGCCATACTTGCGGGCAACCGACTGCAGGAACTCATAAACTTCCCGGTTTTTCACCAGCGCCTGCTGCAGGTCCGGTGTCGCGCCATCCGCCGCCAGCACCAGATGGTCGCAATGGATGGTGGCAGGGACAGCAGTTTTCGGCTTGCCAGACTGCATGAACTGCAGCATGGCCATTTGCCCGGTAGCATCTTGCATCACTACCCGGTCCGGCTTGAGTTGCAGGATGGCGCTGCCGCGCTGCCATTCCTGGCCGGCCGGGTCGGCCAGGTGGGTGAACAAGGTCTTTTCGGCCAGGGTCAAGGGGCCGAAGCGCTGCCTGGCCTGCTCTACCGCACCTCGGTAGCGCTTGACGGTTGCCGAGGTCAGGTGCGATTGGCTTTTCATGGTCTCCTCCGTTTCTTAATAGAGCTTATGGCTGTTTGCAGATGCAGCTGTCCGCCGGCTTGACGCCGGTATAGACGTCGACCGCCTCGGCCAGCGCCTGTTCAATCGTTATGCCGTTCGCGGCCGCCTTCTCCCATAGCATCGCATACTGTTCCACAGTGAGATTTGTCGAGATGGTTTTCTGGCCCTTGGCTTCGGCCATGGTCAGTCCTCCTTCCTGGTTTTCCGCTTTGCTTGTGTCCTATTGGCTATCACTTCCGCATGCTCGTTGTTCCGGCATCGGCACGGCTTCAGCGCGCCGCGCCAATTGCTACAGTCGTTGGACCGGCAGGTATCGGGTTCCTTGCTCACTTCCCCGCACACTGGACAGACATAATGGATTGGCATGTTTCCTCTCCCTTTCATCGTGCCATCGAATGGAAAAATGTGTCATTGGCCGCAGCGGCTGGTGCCAACTGAGGTGGGAGCGGAGGGGAACAACAAGGCGTGGCTCGCCGGCACCACGAGCAGTGCTCATGGAGCAGAACCCCTCTTGCCCCCTCCGCCTTGGCTCAGGGTCAATTTAGCGACAGCTGGATATTGGCTGTAACCTGGTCCACCACAGTTGTCCCATCCGGCCGCTGGAAGGCCCCCGAAACTTGCAACGGGACAATCAGCGGGCCGTTGAAGCGTTTGCTGACAGTGACGCCTACCCAACCTCTTTCGAACCGCAGGCTGACGCCAGGGACAGCGGCGCGGGCCCGCATTTCCAGCAAGTTAGCCAGGGTGTACGACACGATGTTGCGCGGCACGTTGAGGGAAACAAACCGGCGCAGACTTATGAGGAATTCCTTCCCAACACCGATTACGGCAGCGATGTCGAAGGTATTGATGATCCCTTTGTCAACGTTGACCGCATCGAATTTGAACGGGGCAACAAGCGTGGGGTCGTTATGCACGTTGACGAGCAGCCGGTCAGCGTAGAACAGTCTATCGGGAGAACCGGATTGGAACGTGACAACCATTGCATGTACGCCTAATTCGGTTTGGCCAGAAGCGAAGAATCCAAGCTCGTTCCCATAGCCATTCTGTTCTAGTCCGATGCCACGCGGGTCGAAGGTTTGTCCCATTGTTGCCAGGCGTTGCACACCAACAGGGCCTTTTCCGCCAGAAACCAGGTCGCACGTATTGATGAACGTGCTTCCGCCTTGGCGCACATTGACCGTCACGCGCCTTACCGTTAGAGCCTGTAGCATGTTGTTCATCTCCCTTCAAATTTGGAGCTTTGAATTTGCGGTTGGTTTCGGTACAGCTGAACCGGTACCCGATAAAACGACAGAAAGAGGGGGCAAACCTGCGGTACACGCAGAACTCCACGGCCGTGGTCATGGAATCGGAAGACGTTGCTCCCTCCGCATTGTTCGCTAGCCGACAGGTGCTGCTGCGCCGTCCCGCTTGCCGTCCGCGCTTGGCTGCTTTTCCGGCTGTTCGGCCCGTTGCATCCGCTTCCAGCGCAGCTTGGTAATCTCCTTCCGCATGAAAGCGGCGCTCATGGTATTCCATACTACCATGGCCTCGCAGGCGACGGCCTGCCAGGCGAAGTAGCCGATGAACGCAGAACTGGCCAAGTCAAGGAGCAATGGTATATCCGGCCGCAGGCTGGCGAGCGCGCGCAGCACGAAGTGGTCGAAGGCCGCTACCGGCACGCCGACCAGCCACAATGCAACCTGGGTGTTCATGCACAGCGGGCAGTCGAACAATTCGTCCCACTTGGCGAAGAACCATTTCCCAAGCCGTGTCTTATTGACCAAGCTGCGCCACTTGAAGTCGCGCAGCCATTTGAGTATGGTCCCGTGGATGAGCAGGCAGCTGGTCTGCCGGACGGCCCTGCCGCCATGCTTGACCAGCGTTTCCAGAGCCAGGTAAGCGGCCGCGATGGCGGCCAAGATGCTCAAGTAGTCGTTCATCCGCACTCCCTCCCCTTTCCGGCATCAGCCCAGATAGTCGTACACGCCCTTCCCGCTCTTCTTGCCGAATCTGCCAGCTTCCACATATTCCCGCAGCAGTGGACACGGCCGGTATTTGTCGCCAAATCCGGCGTGCATGGCTTCTATGCTAGCCAGACAAGTGTCGAGGCCGATAAAGTCAGCCAGCTTGAGCGGTCCCATCGGGTGGCCAAACACTTCCGTCGCGATCAAATCGATGTCATTCGCGCTGCTTACGCCGCCTTGCAGCTTGAAGAACGCCTCGTTGATGAACGGCATCAGCATGCCGTTCGCCGCAAATCCCGGCACGTTCTTGGCCACGACGAACCTTTTGCCCAACACTTCGGCCAGTTCGCGCACCTGCTGGAAAGTCTCGTCTGAGGTCAGCAGGCCGCGGATGCCCTCGA
>JACQOC010000073.1 GCA_016202785.1 Candidatus Aenigmatarchaeota archaeon | reverse complement strand
GGGCGGTACGGGGCTTGCACGAGAAAAAGGAAGCCAACATCATCGTCTCTGGCTCGACTTCCAGCCTGCTCAGCAAGGAATTGGGCACGCTGTTGGCCGGCCGGTGGCTGGAGATGAAGGTATATCCGCTGGATTTCCGGGAATTCCTCGAGTTCAAAGGCATAGCCATAGCCGGCCGGCTGGATATGCTGGCCAACAAGACCCAGGTTAAGCAGCTGCTGCGCGAATACCTGGAATTCGGCGGCTTTCCTCTGGCGGTCCTGCAAGACCAAAAGACCCAGATATTGCAGACCTATTTTGATGACATCCTAAGCCGGGATGTCGCCGAGCGGCACCGCATAAGGAAAGTGGATCGGCTGCGGCTGCTGGCCAAGCATTACCTGACCGGCTTTGCTGCGCATATTTCCTACCGCAAGGCTGCGACCATGGCCGGCCTTAGCCTGCAAAGCGCCGAGCGCTTCTCCGCCCACCTGCAGGACGCTTTCCTGGTGTTCTTTGTCGCGCAGTTCTCCTACTCGCTCCGGCAGCAGGTCGCCAACCCGAAGGTGGTGTATGCCATCGACACCGGCATCGCCAATGCGGTTGGCTTCCGGTTCAGCGAGAACGTCGGCAGGCTGTATGAGAACTTGGTATTCCTCTCCCTGCTACAGCAGTCACAAGAGGTATATTATTACAAAGGGAAGGCGGAATGCGATTTCGTGGTGAAGGAAGGCCAGCGGGTGGTGCAGGCGATCCAGGTATGTTATGAACTGGGAGCCAACAAAGAGCGGGAGCTGAACGGCCTGAACGAGGCCATGGCGGCATTCCAGCTGGATGAAGGCACCGTCATAACCGAAGGGTTCGAAGGCGAAGAGCAACAGGCCGGCAAAAAGGTCAAGTACGTGCCGCTGTGGAAATGGCTGCTGCGCTAATCCTGTGCATTGCCACCGGCACCCAAAAGTGCACGCATTTTGTTTGGGGATAGGTACACCGTGATGCACACAAAACTAGAGTGTATGTTGTACATTACAATGTACTTGTTTTGCAGGCAAATTTTGCCGTCAACCGCCGACTTCGTACACCTGGAAGTCGGCCGGTTCGTTAGCCTTCTTCACCATGATGTTGCGGCTGGCCACCGATTCGGAGCACCATTTGGCCGCTTCCTGCAGCAGGACGTTGAACGCCCGCTCTGACGAGCAGACAAAATGGGTATGCGTCTTCAACAGGCTGGCCACCTTCTCGCGGTCGGTGGTGTTTATCACCGCCGCCTTTATCACCGCCTCTTCGCCCTTCTTGCTGAGCTTGAGGCTGTTGGCGCCGACCATGCTGGCATGCCAACCGAGCAGGTGCAGGCCGTGCAGCACATTGTCATAATCAAACGCCTCTTCCGCATGTTCTGGCCTATAGGTTTTTTCGTACAGCCTATAACCCTTGCCGGTCAGGTAGTAAACAATCAGCCGGTTCTTGCCGGTCTTGGCCGGATAGCAGGCGATGACCCGGTCCTTGAGCAGCGGTTCGGCCTTGCGCGCAAACGTCTTGCCGGACAGCTTCAAGCTAGAGTAAAGCTGGCTGGTGAAAGCCCCGTTTCCTGAGCCGAGTTGTTCGATTATCTTCCAGCCCTTGTCCTCGATGGCGAACACTTCCTGCACTTCCTTCGACACTTCCGTGACGGTCTTGAGCTTCTCGCGTATCATGCCGTCCGTGACGTAGCCTTTCCTGATATTGACTTTCGGGAAGGAGATGACGAACGGGTCCGGGAAGCCCAATTGCCGGCACATGGCGATGCCCTGCCCGACCGGCAGCTTGCGCAGGTGGCGGCCCTCCTCCTCGTAATCGATGCCGAGCATGCTGCTGGCGTCCTGGATGTCGGACGAGTGCTTGGTGTCCAGTCCCAGGTTCATGTATATCTGGGTAGAGGTGTTGCCGAGCGCCGGGTATGAGACCAGCGACGGGTGCTGGTCGATGTACATGACGCCCATGCCTAGCTCCCTGATTTCGCGGAACACGACGTCCATCACGGTCTCGGAACCCTGCTGGCGGCTCTTCTCGCGGTTCAGCACGTGGTGCGCCTCCTCGAGGATGATGACGCCTTTCAGCCGCTCCCGGTCCTGGGAAACCAGCAGCCAGTCCCGCAGCCACTGCAGGGTTATCTCGATGAAGAAGGTCTTGTCGTTGGTGTCCAGGGAATCAAGCTCGAGTATCGATACCTTCCCGGGGATGAGCAATTCGGACGGCTCCATGCCCTTGGGGGAACTGAAGACTGCGCCGATCTCCTTGAAACATAAGGAATCCAGCGGCCGGATGGCAGTGGACAGCCAGTTCCGCTCCCTCGACGACATGTTGGACGACTTCGTGTCATTCACCCAGCCGCGCAAGTCGGAAATAACCGGCTGGCTCTTCTTCTCATGCACCGCCTCCAGCGCCTTCATGATGATGTGCCGGCCGCCGCCCAATAGCCAATAGGCGTGGTCGAAAATCGCTGCGAACTCCTTCATCCACTGGCTGAGCTGGATGCCCTCCGGCGGCTTGAGCGGATTGAACGCGAACGGCCGGACATCCCGCCCTACAGTGTAAAGCTCGACCTTGTCGCCTATAGGCGTGGACAGCAAATCCCTATAGTTCCTTTTGGAGAAGTCGAACACCAGCACCGGGATGTTCTTGCCTACCAGCTGCTCGATCAGCCTATAGGCCAGGTTGGTCTTGCCGTAGCCGGAAGAGCCGAAGATGCCGATATGGGTCAAGAGCTTCTGCTGCGCCAGCTTGAACGGGTAGACAGGGACGTTGCCATACACCACGTTGCCCATCTCGATGTCGCCTTCCCCAGCTATTTTCTGCGGCGGCGGCTCGAGCAAGAGCGCGTCGCGCATGTCATGCTTGGCCATCACCGCCGCCTTCATGGCGTCGACCAGCTCGAAAATCCGCAGCCGGGTGTCCTCGTCAGCCAGCAGATAGGCCTTGGCCAGCCGCACCGCGTTGTCGCGGCCGAGGATCGGCACCAGCTTCTTGATCTCTTTCGATATGAGCCGTTCCTCGGAATCACGTATCGCCATCGTCGCTCTCCCGGAACAGCCTCGCGATCTTGGACTCGGTCAGGTACTGCTCCAGCAGCTCGCGCAATTCCGCCCTAAGCTCCAGCATGTCGCGCCAGAACTGCAGGTGCTCATGCCGCTTCTCCCGCCGGAGGATGGAGATGTCTAGCTTGAAATTGCGCTTTTCGTTGAAGTCCGCTATCCTCGACTCGATCTCGCGCTTCTCGTCGATGTCGGTATCGACTTCCTTCATGATCGCGTCATGCAGGGCCTTGCGCAGGTTGGTCGCTTGCGTGTTCTCGTCCAGGCGTTCCTTGAGGAACTCGACCCGGTCGAACAGGCTGCCGACGATCTTGCTGGAGGCAAGTTTCAGCGGCTGGATCTCCTCCGGCTCCATCTGCGGCTGGGCCTGGCGCATCGGCGTTCGGGTTTCTAATTCAATCAACTCTTTCTCCAGGTCGGCCGCTTGCTCCTTGATCAGCAGGTTCTTGGACAATTCCTTGATCTGCTTGGCCTGGCTCTCATACAGTTCGTCGTCGTGGAATTCAGTTTCGTACATAGTCACCATATGACTTTCGATAAGCTAAATTGCAGACTATGGTTTAAATACCTTGACTTTCGTCGATTGACGTGATTTTATTGCCACTTCTTAGAGGTAAATTTTGTTACATATGCACGCATTTCGGTTTACGCAAACCAAGCCGGCCGGATATAAGCCAGGACGACAAAATAGTTACTATGCAAATGCAGGCAGTCAATGCCGCATACCCCGCCATGGCGCTGGCAGCAGTGCTGCCGGTGCTGGCCTTCGTGGCCGCCATGGCCTTGCCCAGCGTCGGTACCGCCTTGATGGCGTCCGGCCTGACGGTGGGCACGCCGGTGATATTGCTCATCGGCTGGTGGGCAGGCGTGCTGGCCAGGAAGGCGAAAGGCGGCCACCTCGAGGCAGGCATCGCCGGCCTCGGCGTGGGCATCGCGCACGCCATCCTGGCGGTCGTGCTGTTCGGCCTGGTGGCCGGCGGCTCGATCGCGCAGCTGGTGGACGGCAACGTGATCTACACGCTGGTCGCCATCGGTTCCGGGGTAGCGGGCGGCGGGATAATGAGCGGAGGCCAGAAGTAAGCTTACTCTGGCGTTGTTTCTCCCTTTTTTGTTTTCCGGCGTAATGTGGCCGGTCAAAAGCATAAAAGCATGACAGCATAATACTAATATGGCTTTTGCCCGCCACATCATCTTTTCTTGCTTGAGACACCCTGCGTTGCCGTGACTAAGAATTTTAGCCATTCGCCCACGGTTTCCGCACACTGGCCTGTTTCAGTCCGCACCGGAAGCTGCTTGTGCAGTCTTCCGCCGGGCCCTGCTTATGCCGACTTATCGGCTTCGGCCATAGTGCATTGTCTTCGGCAAGAATGGCCCGTAGCTCAGCGGTGAGAGCGCCTGCCCCACGCACAGCAATCATGAAGGTGGCTGTCCTACGCGCAGGATGTCCTGGGTTCAAGTCCCAGCGGGCCGACACGGCATGCTACCACGCATGCAGCTAGGAAAGCGAACCTCCTTGCACTTTCCTGGCCCCGGAGTCTCCAGAGTTTTGCCGCGTACCGGATACGCGGATTTTCGCTCAGAACTCCGGAATGGTTGGGAAGGGGCGCGCCTACACCTCCTAAGGTCACAGTTGTTTTATAAGTCATGAGGCGTGCCCCTTTCTGGATTGAATGTGGCAAACCCCGCTCATCCTGCCAACAGGGTGCGTCGCCATATGGGCGCGCCCTGGCTATCATTATCCTATAGGTTATAGGCCTGGGGGATGGAAACCAGCCCATTCGGGGAAGGCATTCGCAGAAGGGGGGACCATATGCGGAGCTTTTTGGCAGCGCTTTGGCTGTTGGGGGTTGTGGCGCTCGGCAGCCAAGGAACGGACGGCTTGGGCAACATGGGAACCGGGATGGTGTCAGTTGTGCTGCGGGATTTCCAGCCGGCGGTTGTCGAGGTCAGGCAATCACCTTTGCACATCGATGGGCATGCCGCCACTGCTGACATGCGCTCGTGCATGTTAGACAGCCGGCCGCCGGCGTTCACGCCTGGCGTGCCGTGGCTGAAGGCTGGAGGCTCCATGCACCAGACCGTGCAGCCGGTAGGCAAGTCATTCCGGATATCCAGCCACAAATGGGCCGGTGAAAAAGGCGCTTGAAGCAAACCTCTCTTCCTGCTAGACATGGTGCGGATTGAGAGGCCTGTACCTCCTTGCGTTTCCCGATACGCCAAATCGGGCGGGCGCCTGAGGGTTGGCCCCATCATTGCCAACCTAACAGTGACCCTAATGGGGCATTTTCCTGGGGGCGCCTGAAAGGCGAGGGGCGCAGCACGGCATGCCATCATATGGTTGTGAGAGGCTCCTGTTGCGCCCTTCTTACCGCAAGCATAATCTGTTCCTCTCCCGGCACAAGGGAGAGGGGAAAGGCAGGTGGTAGCATGAAGAAAGTATAGGCGGCGGCAAATGTCGTGCGGAATGGGCTTTGCCGAAAGGCAGAGGCGACACAGGACCGGACGAAGGTAAAGTTGCGGATTTTGACTGAAGCATGAAATGCCTCAACAACTTTCCGAAAGGATGGTTTATGTCAAGCAAATTCAAGTTTCTTGCAGTAGCCGTATTGTGTTTGGCTTCGGCCCTGCTGCTGATTGCGCCGACGACCGCAACGTCAGAGCAGGCCACAGCCGCAGTAACCAGCCAGACAGTCGTTGCTAATCAGCTTGATTACCAGGCTGTCGGGCAGGCTGGCGACGCATCGGCATTCACCCAGGGCAGCAGCACTCTTGACATAGAGAATTGGCAAGAGGTGCTGCAGGCAATCCTCTCTGACGGAATGAACACACCCCGAGTTCTCGCCGACTTCAAGGACATCACCATCACAGCAGACAACCTCAAAGCGCAGATTGCGGTAGAGCAACCAGTTAGCCTTGCCGGCCTCGTCCTCTCCGGTGATATGCTCGACGTGAAGGGCCACTCCTTCGCAGTCAGTGGACAGATGGCCGGCGGCCAAACTTTGACAACTGGCGCAGTGCTTGCCCTCTTCTTGTCAGGTAACGCACTGGCCATTGCCGCCACAGATGGCGGAGACACGCAGATCAGTTTCGGCGGTTCCGTCTTTGACAACCACATCGGTGGGAATAGCGGACGTGACATCGCCGATTTCGCAGCGGGCACTATGTTCTCCACCAATCACGGACTCCACATGAGCGTAACACTAGGCGCTCCCGACGGGATTGGTCAGATGGGGACAGCAGGCATCGCTAGCGATGTGGGCTTAACTGCAGCCGGGCCAATGCTGCAACCGGTAGCTGGAATCGAATCCATGAAGCAGCTGGCACTCCTGAGCCCGATTGCAGACCCATGGGCAGCAGTGACCAGCAAGGCGCAAAACACGGCACTCATTGACGTTTCTGGCACCGTCGGTGACACGTGGAACGCGATGGGCACTTATGCATAAATCCATTAAATCGGACCTTGCCTCTTGCTTGAGGGGGGCAAGGATGCATCTCGGATCCCGCCAAAGAGGGAGGCAGGCTATTGGAACTGCTTCCCTCTGCGGCCACTAACACGATAGTGAAACTGGCCTTGTAATTTCACAAGCGCCAGCAACAACCTCGCTGTGGATAGGTCGAGGTTAGGGGTAACGCCAAAGGGGGCGGTTTTGAGAGAATCGCCCCCGACGGCATGTTGCGCACAAGAATGGAGGTATGGTAATTACAAACTTTGCCAAAGCTCTCGAAACTCTAAGCAAGTTAATCAGTCCAGATATGAAGGAGTTATGCCAGTGAAGAGTAGGAGCCAAGCAGTAACATCGATGGCCGTGTTGGCGTCAGCATCTGCCATCACTGCCGTCTTCTCCCCTGCGGCCCTTGCCGGACGGAATCACGCTCCAATCGGAGGCCAACCATGAGACGGACAGTACTATTGGGTTTAGCGCTGTAGACATTCAAGGCCAGGTTTCCATGCACGGTTCTGGCAAACAGCCAGGCCAATGATGAAAGGGGGTAGAGACATTGGTGAAGAAAATGACACGGCCATAGATACCTCCGAAAGCCGATGATGTGTACGCGGCGCACCAGAACCAAGCCACCGCGTAGGTGTTTGGCGGATTCTGCGGGAGAAGCGTCGTTCCGGTTTCGGCAGCCGGGCTTCTCCTTTTTTGCTTTTACTAGAATTAATTATAGTAAGGGGCCACAAACCAGGCTTTTATTCCAGCTGACGCAAGTTGTTTCGAGGGCCCGTAGTTCAGCTGGAT
>JACQOC010000004.1 GCA_016202785.1 Candidatus Aenigmatarchaeota archaeon | reverse complement strand
GTATTATATACTGCGGACGCCGGTAGTGGCCCGGGCGGGGCCAGCGGCATTGTTTCAGGGGCCTCGGTGGGGCGCGGTGAAACAATCGCCTGCCGTTAGAAAGCGGCATGCTGCAAGCCGGTCTTGCCAAAAATGCGGCCGGTCTGCGCAACATTGGCGCCTGAACAAAGCTTATAAAGGGGGGAAGTCTAATTACTATACTCGAGTACCGAAATCCTTATATATGAGTGAAACAATCTATACTTACTCTCTAGGAGTGAAAATTGTTTCATTTTATCCGGCTGGTATGAACTCCAAAAAGTGCTGTGCTGCGGGCGTGAAGGCCACAGGATGCCAATGCCATGCATCCGGCACGATTGTTTCAGACCCAACCGAAGGGGTTGCTTGATATGGCGCGCGAAACCTTGCAGAAACCGAAATGTCCGGAGTGCGGATCGAACAACATCAATTACGATTACGTGCGCGGCGAGTCGGTGTGCGACAAGTGCGGCATGGTGATCAAGGAATCGATGATCGACCTGACCCAGGAATGGCGCGCGTTCGACGACGACCAGCGCTCACGCCGCGTTCGAACCGGCGCAGTGCTCACGCCGACCAAGCACGACTTCGGCTTGACTACGGAAATCGGCAAGGGTAAAGGCGAATTGTTCAAGGTCTCGACCAAGAAGCGGGCGCAATACTACCGGCTCACCAAATGGCACAAACGGCTGATGAAGTCGAAAGACCGCAACATCAGCTTTGCGTTCTCAGAGTTGCAAAGGCTGGTTTCATATTTGCACCTGTCACGGGCCATCCATGAGAAAGTGGCCAAGATGTACCAGGACGCGGTCGACAAGGGCCTGGTGCGCGGCCGCTCGACCGAAGCGATTATTTCATCCCTGCTGTACATAACCTGCAAGGAGGAAGGCGCGCCGAGGACTTTGGACGAGATCGCAAAAGCGTCTGGGGTCGACAAGAAGGAGATAGGCAAGACGTACCGCTACATAGCCAGGAAGATGACCTTAAGGATCCTTCCGGCCAAGGCGCAAGACTATGTGCCCAGGTTCGGCAGCCTTCTGGGCCTGTCCGAGCGGGTGCAGGTGCGCGCGTCCGACGTGCTCGACAACGCGGGCAAGTATGACGTGACCAGCGGCAAAGGGCCGATCGGCGTGGCCGCCGCTGCCTTGTACATCGCCGCGGTCCTGGAAGGCGAGCGCAAGACCCAGCGCGAGGTGGCCGACATCATCGGCGTTACCGAAGTCACCATCCGCAACCGCTACAAAGAAATCGTCGAGACGCTCGGCATCAAGGAAGAGGTCGAAGAGAAAGTCAAGGAACAGGAAGGCCTCGAGTAGGCCAGCAGATTGTTGCCATACTGAGGATCTTAATATTTTTTTCAGCTAGCACCAGCAAGATCCACGCAGCCACAGTACTCGGTAGCCGAGTAGCACGCCTTGCTGTTGTTCATGATCGCCACCAGGCCCTGGTCATCGGGCAGCTTGCGCAGCGAAACCATCTTGGCTTGCGCTTGGCCCTCAAACTGTTTTTGCAGCGTGGCGTTTTTCACTTCGGCCAGGCTGTTCAGGTTGCCGGCCTTCTGCAGCGCAAACAGCGTTTCCAGGCAGCCTTCCGCCATCTGGTTCTGCAGCTGCGCGCCGACCGTGGCCAGCTCCTGCGGATTGATGCCCAGGCCGGCCAGCTGGCTGGACACCGACGGGAAGCCCTGGAAGTTGGCAAAGGCAAGCGTAATTGCCAGCAGCAACAGCAGCGTGCCGTACAGCTTGGGCCGGTCGTAGAGCAGCGCGACGGGCAGCGGATAGTTGACTCTCTCGACATTACCGTACAGCGCATCGATATGGACCATGGCGCTATGCCGGCCCTTCTGCACCGTCACCAGATAGCGGGAGCCGGCCAGCTCTGCCTTGGTAGCGCTGCCACCTACCGCCTTCTCCGCGGCGAGCTTGGCGTCCTTTTCGGTTATCGGCTTGAGCACCTTCTCCTTCAGCAGCAGGCCGCGCAGCCGGACCAGTTCGGCGGCGATATCACGCAACGGGTCGGGACGCTTGAAACCGGTAAGGAAGCGCAGCCCCAGGTAGATCAGGCCAGCGACCAGCAGGCCCGAGACCAACGCGCCGATCTCCAGGATTTTCACTATGCCGTCCCGCGGCAACGGCAGGATGGACGCAAGCGACAGGCTGGCGGCTGCCGCCACGAAGCCGGAAGCCAGCAGGGCCGGGATCCGCACGTAGAACGGCCGCTTCTTCAGCGGCCGGGAGGCGATGCCGCCGTAGAACCATACCAAAAGCGCAACGCCGATGAGGTCAAACAATTGCAGGATGAAAGGCAGCGCGCTGAACAGCGCCCCCAGCCCTTCGGTGCCCGTTGCCATAAGTTAGTTAGGGCAATCCCGCTTATCAATGGCAGCAAATAGCAAACTATATATAGCGCTGGCCATAACCTTATTAAGGTTCGCAAGGAATGATAGCGTTATGGCACGAATGTACTCCAGGCGCAAGGGCAAGTCCGGCAGCAAGAAGCCGGTGCAGAAGATCGCTGGCTGGGTCAAGTATACGGAAAGCGAAATAGAGGACATTGCCGTCAAGCTGGCCAAGAAGGGCATGCAGTCGGCCCAGATTGGCCTGGTGTTGCGCGACCAGTACGGCCTGCCGACCGCGAAACTCAGGGGCCTCAAGGTCAGCGTCATCCTCAAGAAGAAGGGCCTGGCCCCGGAATATCCGGACGACCTCATGAACCTGTTGCGCAGAGCTGTTTACCTTTACGCCCATCTGGGCCACAACAAGAACGACTTCATTGCGAAGCGCGGCCTGGAGTTGACCGAGTCGCGCATCCGGCGCATGGCCAAGTATTACCGCGCCAGCAAAGTGCTGCCGGCCGACTGGAAATACGATATCGAACGCGCCAAGCTGCTGGTGAAGTGAGTTCTTAGCTTTTATTCTCCTGCCGACCAAGATAAACCATGCCGCTGCCTCTGGTGACGACCAACGACGACAAGTTCGCAGAGATCAGCCGCGCCTTGAAGCCGTACGGCATCGCCGTC
>JACQOC010000074.1 GCA_016202785.1 Candidatus Aenigmatarchaeota archaeon | reverse complement strand
TCTACCTGCCGGTCGATTTCCAAGCCTACCGCGCGGCCTCGGAAAGCATCGCGCGCATCGGCAAAAGGTACGCGGAAAAGTTCGAGCAGGTGAGCATCGACGAGATGTTCCTTGACCTTACCCATGCTGGCGACATGGACAAGGCCAAGCTGCTGGCGGAAAAGCTCAAGCAGGAGGTGTTCGAAAAAGACGGCTTGACCTGCTCGATCGGCATCGGGCCGAACAAGCTGGTGGCCAAAATTGCCACGGACATGAAGAAGCCGAACGGCCTTACCGTAATAACTCCAGACAAATTGCGTGAGCTGGTCTGGCCGCTGCGCGTCCGCAAGCTGCTCGGCGTCGGTAAGAAAACTGAGCAAGCGCTGAAGGAGCTGAGCATCCACACCATCGGCGACCTGGCCCGGTTCAACATCAATTCCTTGATTGAGGAGTTCGGCACTTCTGGTTTTGCTTTGCACCGCATGGCGAATGGCCTTGACGATTCCGACGTGGAAGACGCCGGGGACGCCAAATCCATTTCGCGCGAGAATACTTTCGAGAAAGACACCGACGACCCTGACGTGCTCGGCATAACGCTCTTGGAGCTGGCCCGGGACATCCACAAGGAAATGCAGGAATCCGGCATGTCATACCGGACCGTGAGCGTGAAGGTCAGGTATGAGGACTTTGAAACGCATACCCGGGCCAGGACCATCCACATCACCAACAGTTTTGAGCTGCTGTATGGGACGGCCAAGGAGCTGATGCAGCCGTTCCTGCAATCGCGCAAGAAGGTCCGGCTGGTCGGCATCAAGGCCGCTAACCTTATTTACAACTACGACCAGACGCGCCTGACCGAATTTGCGCCCTGACCCGTGGTTTGATGCGGCATGGCGCAATTGCTAGCCGCAAGGGAGCGCGCCGGCCATGATCATGGCGTCGCACATTGTCCGGCGCGCTAAAGAAACAGCTATCCTACCAGCCGCATGCAAGCCGGGCACAGGTTATGCAGGTGGCCGTGGCGGAACGCGACCTGGAAATCCTTTGCCGCTTTCCCGCAGGAGTCGCACTTGACTTTGAGCCTGGCCATGCTTGATATTTGCCTTGCGCCCTTTTTATCCGGCAAAGGAAATAGGCTATGGGCTTGCGCGCCGTTGCCATTCTTCTGCCGCTGGTTCTGCTGTCCGGCTGCGTCGCCGATCGGCCGGCTGCGAATGATGCGGAGATCATGCAAGTCGATACATCAGGCACTGCTCCGCCTGAGCCCGAACCGGATGCCGGAGCGGCGTCGAGGCCTATGGCGGGAAAGCCGCGGCCTAACATATACCATGACGGCGATCTTATCGTCACGGGCTATAAGCTGATTAACGGCTCGCGCTTTACCTTAAAAGGCAGTCTCATCGTCAATGGCAGCGGCCGGCTGGCGGTACGGGATGCGGAGCTGGTGTTCGCCCAGGATTACAGCCAGCAGCACACGCTGCGCGTCAAGGACGATGCGGTTTTGGACATGCAGGACGCCAGGCTCACCACCGACGGCAAATGGTTCAACTTCAACTACCAGGACCGGGCGCAAGTCCGGCTAGTCGGGGTGCATGGCGAGGATTGCTGCATACCGTGGCACAGCTCCGGGGACAATGTGAAGGTGACGATAGCCAACAGCACCGTCGGGCTGACGCTGAGCCAGAACGCAAGCGTGACGACCGACAACAGCAGCCTGTTCTTCGAGCTGGTGCTGTCCAATGTCACCGGGGCGTACCGGCTTCCGAAAGGCGCTAGCAGCTTAAGCATGGACATAAAGAACGGCGACAACCTGATGCGCATCCGGGCAACCAATTCTTATTTCAGCCACTGGGGCACCACCCTTGACCAATATTCCGACGTCACGTTCTCGGACAGCGCGCTTACCATTGGCATGAACGCCGGCTCGGACTGGACTAGACCGGACCCGGTAGTGAAGGTGAGGGGCTTGAAGGCAAAGGCTTACCAAGATTTCTCCCTGGCGTTCGACACCAACCGGCTGCGGCTCATCAACACGACCGTGACCAGCTGGTACCCTCAGGGCTGGAACAACGCCAGCGTTGAGATAGCCGATTCCGACCTTGCCGACCTGCAGTTCAACGGCGGCAGCGCGGCCATAACGGTGAGGAACAGCAGCATGTCGATAGCGATTGCCAGGCAGGACGTTACCTACCGCATCTATGATTCG
>JACQOC010000077.1 GCA_016202785.1 Candidatus Aenigmatarchaeota archaeon | reverse complement strand
GGTCAAGGATGTGCAGATCAATGGCAGCACTACCTTGGCCGAACTGGTTGGCCAGCTTGGGCAGTCCGGCGGCTTCGTCGCCAAGAAAACGGCAACAGCTGCTGAGATACTGGGAAAAATGTTTGCGGAAAAAGGCTGCTTCAACCTCCTTTCGTTCCCGGCCGCTATCATCTCTACCGGCACCAGGGGAATTGTTGCACAGCTGCTGAAGAAAAAGCGGTTCCAGATGGTGATGACGACTTGCGGGACGCTGGACCACGATTTTGCGCGCATCTGGAAGGATTACCATGCCGGAAGCTTCGCGGCCGACGATAAGCAACTGCGCAAGAGCGGCATCAACCGGCTGGGCAACATCTTCATCCCCAATGCCAGCTACGGCGAGATAATCGAAGGCAAGCTGCGGCCATTGCTTAAGGACATCTACGACTCAGGAAAAAAGGACTTGGCGACTTACGAGCTGGTCTGGGAGATCGGCAAGCGGCTGGAACCGGAAAGGAACAAGGAGCAGTCGATAATCTACTGGTCGTACAAGAATGGCATTCCGGTGATCATACCCGGCATAACCGACGGTGCCGTTGGCCTGCAGCTGGCGATGTTCATGCAGGACCACAAGGATTTCCGGGTTGACGTGTTCAAGGATGAGAAATACCTGATCGGCGAGATGTTCGCGAAAAAAAGGACCGGCGCCTTAATGATCGGCGGCGGCATCAGCAAGCACCATGTGATCTGGTGGAACCAGTTCAAGGGCGGCCTGGACTATGCGGTGTACATTACCACCGCGCAGGAATATGACGGCAGTTTATCAGGAGCGCGGCTGGAAGAGGCCATCAGTTGGGGCAAGGTCAGCCCGACGGCCAAGTTCATCACCGTCGAGGGCGATGCGACCGTTTTGCTGCCCTTGGTTGCGGCCAAATGGCTGTAGCCAGTCAAGTATTAATAGCGACGCTTCCCATTATAACAATCCTATGGCAACCAAACCAGTCGCGATAAAAGAGCTGAAGCCCGGCCATTACGTGATGGTCGAGGGCGAGCCGTGCACCGTCATCGATATAGCGAAATCGAAGACCGGCAAGCACGGCAGCACCAAGGCCCGGGTCGAGACCATGGGCATCTTCGACAACAAGCGCCGGTACATCCTCAAACCGACGGTGGACACGGTCGACGTCCCGATCATCGAGAAGAAGAAGGCGCAGATCCTCTCTATCTCTGGCGACACCGTGCAGTTGATGGACCTGGAGGACTATTCCACCTTTGACACCATGATACCGGAAGAGTTCAAGGGCAAGCTGGAGGCCGGCAAGGAAGTAGGATACTGGCGCATCGAGAGCCGCACCCTGATCAAGGAATTCAAGGGCGCGCAATAGCTTTGGCCAATCGGCAATTTGTTTTTCCGCTGCGCGCATTACGCAGATTTATTAAGGGCCGGCCAGCAATAACTCATTATGAAGCCTGCCATCCGGATGTTCAACAATTCTGACTCCCAGGCCGTTTCTGAATTGATGTTCAAGTACCGCAAGGAAGGCAGCTTGCTGTCGCAGTCGGACCTGACGCCGGCCAACGTAGCCAAATATCTGGACCAGAAAAAAGCAGCCAAGAGCAGCAACATCTATGTGATGGAGCTGGCCGGCAAGCCTATAGGCTATGCTGACTTCAGCGTCAAGGACAAGGAAGCGAGCATCTTCGACGTCTATGTGGAGCCGGAGCACCGCGGCCGGGGCCACGGTTCCAGGCTGCTGCAGACCATCCTTAACCACTTCGCGGAGAAGGGCGTGGTGACGGCAAGGACCGATATCTTTGCCGGCGACCAGTACAAGCGGAAAATAATCTCGTCCAACGGCTTCGGCATGGAGCAGCAGACCGCTGACAAGAAAGGCATCGCCTTCGAGATCTGGGCGAAGACCATACTCCTATAGGCTAAGGGTCATTTTTCCACCAGTTCTGCCCGGCTTATTTTCAGCAAGCCGGAATCCGTTTCCCCGTTCCAGGCTATAGAGCTCCGCAGCACTTCCAGCCGTTGCCGGAAAAGCGGCGCATCAATGACCAGCGTTTCAAATTCGCCGCCTTCCCCACCCAGATGGAAACCATGCTTGCTGCTGGCCTGCTCCAGTTGCTTGAACGACTGTTTGGTTATCTCCTTGCCCAGCCAATCCCGGCCCAGGCCGTCCGCCGCAACCGAGGTGATGATTACCCTGAAACCGCTGTCCAGCAGCTCTTGCCATTCCTGCCTGGGGTCGATGTGCCAGAGCGGCGCATAGGCCTGCAGCCCAAGCCCGTGGCAGATGGCCTTGACCCGTTCGTACTGGTAGGCGCTGGCCAACGCCCCTGCGCCGACACCCTGGATGCCCTTAATCGAGCTTAGCGCAGCCTTGATGTCCTGCAGATCCAGCTCCTTGATGCCTGCCGTCGGCTGCATGAGCAGGTCGAAACCCATGGCTTTGGCCTGCAGTTCTGCCAGGTGGATGTTGGGGTAATGGAACATGTAGCTCTCCGGATTTTGCGCCTGGAAAGCGATGAGCCGGACAATCTGGTGGCCGTCCTGTAGCGCCCTATAGGCCGTTAAAGTTGAGTCTTTCCCGCCGGAATATAGTATCGCCAGCTTCATTTGCGCACCTCCGCGTCGATGCAGACTTTGTAAATGTGCGGCGCGTAGGGCAGCACTATTTGCCGGCCAATTATTTCCAGCTTGGCATTGGCGCCTTGGCATGCTTCTGCAAGCCGCGCTTCCGCACCTGCGAACGGCTCGGCAGCGCTGCCGGTGTGGTAGAAATGTATTATGCCGCGCCCTTTGAGGCACTCTATAGCTATAGGTAGATACCTATAGCCGTGCAGCGGCAGCGGCATGACCACGCGGTCGCATTTGCCATATAGGTTTTTTGCAACCTTTCCGGCGTCGCCTTGGATGCAATCCACGCTGCCCTTCAGCTTGTTGATTTTAGCGTTGTGCTGTAAGTAGCGGAACGCTGGCTTGTTAAGCTCGATCGCCCAAACCTTTGCTGGCTTCCGCTTGGCTATGGCTAGCGCATACGGGCCGACGCCGGCGAACATGACCAATACCGTTTCACCGTCCTGCACCTGGCTGGCGATGCGCTGCCGCTCGGTGGCCTCGCGCGGCGAAAAATAGGCCTGGCGCACGTTCAGCTTCAGCATGAAGCCGTATTCCTTGTGCACCGTCTCGACTCTCCAGCCGATGATCTTCTCCATCGCCCGGTTGCGGAGCCTGGCTTTTCGGGCGCCTTTCTTGGCCAGGACCGTCTTTATCCGCGGATGCATGGCCACGATGGCCGTGGCTATGTCCCGCTTGCGTTTCTCCAGCCCTTCCGGTATTTCGATAATGGCGATGGCGCCGACCAGGTCGAAACTGCGCCCCAGTAGTGCCGTCTCGGCAGGTGAAAACCGATCCTTAAGGGCGTCCTTGAGGCGCATATCACTCCAACTGGTAGACCTCGATATCGGTATATTGCGCGCCGGTTGGGGTGAGGACGCTGCGCTTGAGCCGGACATCCTTCACGTCAACTTCACACACCTTCACACCCTTATTCTTAGCCACGAAATCGATCAGGGTGGCAGCGCCGGCTGGCGCTTTCAGGCGGGCCAGGGTTATATGCGGCTGGCCCGTGCGGCTTTCAGAACGGATGAATGTTAACGACTGTTCCAACTTTTGCATCATGCCAATTACCGTTTCTCGGCCGGCGCCGATGCCCAGCCACGCCACCCTTGGGTTTCTCGCTGAGCCGAAATAGCCCATGCCTTCGATTGCCATGCGGAAGCTACCAAACCCGGATAGTGCCGTGCGCACCGCCTCGGAAACCCTGCCCACGTCATCGTCGCGCACTTCGCCGAGGAATTTTAGCGTGATATGGACGTTGTCCGGGTCGATGGCCCGTATGCTCTTGCTTTTCTCCATGCCGGTGGACAGCCTTCTTATCTTATCGGTGGCAGCCTTGCCGGCGTCAATCGCGATGAACAGCCTCATAGGAAATTTATGGGTAAACCAAATATAAAACCGCGCTACAGCGCGCATTGGGCGCATTTCACGCCAACTTCACATGCTTCACGGAAACTTCACAAGAAAGGATTTAAACACCGTGGCCAAAAACAAGGCATGGGCAGCGAATCTTTTATCGGCTGGAATTCCGACCCGTTCTCATTCCGCATCCTGTCCGACTTCTTCGTGGGCTATGATGCTGAGAAGGGCAGAATTGTCAACAGCATCAACGACGGCGGCAAGTTCTTCCTGTTTCTCGGCCCGACCGGGGCGGGCAAGACGACCTTCATCAGGCATCTCATGAAGCTGTTCAGCCAGCGGAAAGCGTTATTTATACCGAAGCCGCCGAAGGAGCCAGAAGACTGGATAGCGGTGTTCCGGCCGGTAACCAAGGGCCTGCTGTTCAGCGCGAAGGACACGACACTCTACAACCTCAGCGAGCGCATGAACAGCAAGCTGAACGGCCGCAAGCTGCTGGTCTTTTTGGACGAGTGCCACGAGGCCTCGACCGAAAGCCTGGAGTGGATCAGGACCATCGCCGACCAGACCGACAGCATGGCGCTGGTCATGGCCGGCTTGCCGGCCTTTGAAGGCCGGATGAAGGAAACCTTAGAGACTTTGCTCAAGCGCGTGACCGTGCAAGTGAAGCTGTCTAACCTGTCCCGGTCCGAGACCAGGGAACTGATGAAGCGGCGCATCGAAGCGGCCGGCGGGGAAGACATCAGGCCGTTCACCCAGGAAGCGGTCGATGAGGTCTACAACCATACCGCCGGCTTCCCGCGGGAAGTGCTCAGGATGTGCGGCGAATTGGCCCAGGCAGCCAGGGAGAAAGGCATCTCCACCATCGACGCCAATTTCATACGGGAGACGCAGGGCAACGTCAAGCGCGTGCCGATCGACACCATCGACATGATCCCGGAGCGGCAGCGGCACGTGCTGGAAATACTGGCAACGGCGCCGATGACCCCAGGCGAGATCGCGGTAAAGATGCATGCAACGTACCCGGAAGACTACAAGAACGAAGGCAATGCGGTGCGCTCGGCGAACAATATCCTGAAGCGGCTGATGCAGGATGGCTTCGCGGAACGGAGCAAGGCGCCGAAGGGCTATAGGTATAAGGTCAGCACTAAGTACAGCACGCTGCTGGTGAAGGCTTGAGGTGCATTACGCAAAGCATAAGGATTTAAAGGCTGGACTGCAAATACATCTATCAATGGCTGGTTTTCATGGCGGATGACAAGGTCAAAGCAAAAGAACTCATCGGCAGGATGCTGATTTCCGAGGAGAGCGGCAAGAAATTTGGCGTGGTCGGCGACGTTGAATTCATCATCGAGTCCGGCGAGTTGATAAACCTGATTCTGTCCGAGACGACGCCGCACGCCGAAACCATGAACCTGCAGCAGAACGAGAAGAAGCGCTTTTTGGTGCCGTTTTCGGCAGTGAAGTCGGTCGGCGACTTCGTCATTGTCAGCGAGAAGGACATTTTGTAGGCTTTTCTTGTGAATGCAGCCGCTTTAGCTTCCGCAATATCCAGGATAAATACTGGCCTGCCGGTTAATATAATACATGAATGCGTCCGTTCACGCACTCCTCGCCGCATTGCTCGTTGCCGTCCTGTTTTTCTCTTCCGCCAGCCAGCTCCTATCATTGACTGGCATGCAAGTCGCGCCGCCCGAAGACAGCGACCCGCTGGCCGACATAACGCAGCAGGAGGCCCAGCTGGCCGAGCTTGATGCCAGGTTGGCTAGGGCGGAGCAGGATTGCGCCGCGCCGGCCAGTGGCCAGCAATGCCACCTAGGCAAAGCGGCGACCAGCCT
This sequence comes from Candidatus Aenigmatarchaeota archaeon, assembly GCA_016202785.1. Taxonomy (GTDB): domain Archaea; phylum Aenigmatarchaeota; class Aenigmatarchaeia; order QMZP01; family QMZP01; genus JACQOC01. The sequence goes on along the minus strand of JACQOC010000077.1, from coordinate 2,415 downwards.
GTTCTACTTCAACTTCCAGCAGGCCCTGGCCTTCTTGCAGCCCTGCCTGCCGGCCGCGCAGGCAGCGGCCAACAAGCCTGCGGCAAGCAAGCTGCCGGATCTTGCCATCTCTGACCTTGCGGTGAAGCGCATGGACCGCAACAATGTGCAAGTCGGCTTTGTGGTCGGGAACCGCGGCGACCGTGAGACTGGCAAGGAGTTCGGCCTAGCCGTCGAGCTGGACGGGAAAGCGGTTATCGACACCAGTTTTACCGGCAGCCTGGCGCCAGGCTCCAGGTATGAGCTGCCGGGTTTTGTGGTAACAGCGCCTGGCCCAGGCAAGATAAGGGTGATCCTGGATCCCGAGAACGTCATCGAAGAGTCAGACGAAAGCAACAACCAAGCAGAGACCGGCGTGCTGGATGCCGTTTCTATAACCGGCAAGGCGCCGGCCGACCCGGAGCGCGACGGCGGCGACACCTGCCTTCCCACATGGAAGGACGATGGCTGCGGCCAGGGCTGCCGGCCTGGCCAGATGGCGCAGATCGAGATAGACTGCATCGACGGCAAGCCGACAGGTGGCAACCGGTGCGTGGACTCTGCGCAATGCCGGGCGCTGGCGCAGCCCTGCAAGCAGGCCGGAAGCCGGTGCTCTTCCAGCGCCGATTGCTGCAGCGGCGCCTGCGCCAGATCCTCGAGCGGCCCGGAGCTGGTCTGCCAGAAGGCAGCTGACGAGGCTGCGGTTCGGGCCAGGATTGCGGAAGTTTCCGGGGGCAATGAGCAGCAGTTCATTTCCGACATCGTGGCAAAGCTGCGCAAGATCGACGCGAAGGACTGCCAGCTGGTGCCGGAGCGCAAGCGGCAGGTGGAAGAGGCCAGGAAGGTGGTGGAGATAGCCAAGCAAAGGAAGACCTGCCTGCTCGACCAGCAGGCGATGGTTAACGCTGGCGAGTGCGAAGGCGACGCATTGGCTTGCCTGAAGATCGCGCGCAACTGCCTGGCGCTTGAAGGCCAGTTGGCTGAAGGCATGGAGAAGCTTGCCGCCATCCGCAAGGGCATCGAGCAGCAGGAGCAGGAGCTGACCGAGGAAATTAAGGAAGTGGAAAGGAATTTAGGAAAGGAGAGCGAATGTGAAAAGCTGTGCAAAACTGGTTTGCAATGTAACAAAGGAACTGAATTCGTGTTCAGAGTTTTTGTTTCAAAGACATGCGCTCATGAAAGCGTGTGTATGGAAATTCTCTCAAAAGAACAAACAGATCAGACGATATTGAGCGACTTCACACCAATTGTTGGGGAAATATGCAGACAATAAATGTTGGAAGCCGAGCAAAACTTGGTATGTGTTTAGTTGTAGCCATCGTTCTGGTTTCTATTGCAAGAGTATCTCTATTGGCATCTGCCCAAGAAACTCTGTCTTTAGAAACGCTTACGATAAAGGCATATCCTGAAGGTTTCATAGATGCAAAATCGGTCGAAAAATATTATGCAAAATTCTTATCAAGCAACAACCTCAATATTAGAAACATAAGGGAACACAAAATTTACATTATTGCATATGACCCATCATTTTTCAGACTAGTTGTAGAAGGAGATATTGCCGACTTACATAAGCAGATTCCGGAGATTTCTAAAGGTGTTGTATTAATTTATGGCGGCTTGGCAGGCAGTTTAGTCAAGGTTCAAGGAACGAACTCCATTAATGAGGCCCAAGTGGTCGGAATCGTGACAGAAAGGATTGTGAAAAACCTGGAGTTGCAAGGAAGAAACGCAGAAGCCATCTTGTATATTGCGGAAAAAATCGCGAACAAGCTTAGCGGCGAGAAACTGGAAGAAATACAAGTACGAATAGGAAAATCGCCGCTGGCCCTATTCTCAGTAGATACCGAAAGCCCAGAGCCCGACCAAATGATAACTTTTGATGCCTCAAAGTCTTTTGATGAGGATGGGAGCATAGAATCTTACGAATGGGACTTTGGACATGACTCGCAAATAGTCGTTTTTGATGAAATCCGCCCACAGGTTAAGTATCCGTCTCCGGGGCGGCGTGTAGTAAAACTTATAGTTACTGATGATGATGGGTTGAAGCAAAGCTACAGCCAGCAGTTTGTGATTGGGCAATCGTTCTTTGATAAATTTAATCCAAACATAAACACACCGCCTGAGATATCCTTGAACTTATATCGTGATTCAGAATTTTCCAGAAAGGTCATCGCTGACTTGGCAGAGTCCGATAAAGATGATGAAGAGCCCCTATTCTGCTCTTTGGATTGGGGCGACGGCAAGCAAGAGGCTGTAAACCCGGTTGATAAGCAACATTCCATATCTCATGTATACGGAAAGAGCGGCATCTTTGAGGTTAAATTCCAATGCATGGATCGCGACACTCGAAAATTTGTAGCAAAGTCAGCCGACATCGAAGTGTATCTACAAAATGAT
>JACQOC010000079.1 GCA_016202785.1 Candidatus Aenigmatarchaeota archaeon | reverse complement strand
GCCATTATATAGTGTATTCCGGCGGGCGTTAAAATAGGGATTTGCGCCGGCCTTCCAGCACCGTTACCGTCGCGCTTGGCACCAGCTGCTGCCAGCGCTTGCCGGCTTGCATCAGCTGCCTTATGCGCGTGCCGCTGTACCGGGCCGGCTGCAGGAAGTGCAGCGCGACCGCGCGCTTGCCGATGGCGGCAAAGCAGTTCCGCACCCAGGGGTTGCCGCTGACCGCGACGTCAAACTTGGCTTTTCCTGCAATGCTTTGCGCCCAGGCCTGGTCGTCGTGCATGTCCCGCTGGCTTACCACCTTGAAGCGGCCGCGGTAAGCACGCAGCGTTGCCTCTAGCATGCGCTTCCTGGCGGAAAACGGGAACGGATTGGCCTGGTCCGGCCGGCCTGGGCTGCAGATTGCTATGGCCACAAAGTCATATTGCCGCAGCAGCTGCCGGATGGCATGCACATGGCCGTTGTGCAAGGGCTGGAAGCGGCCGGCGAACAGCGCTATCATGGATAGTCTTGTTTTCGCTTACGGATAAATAGCCGGGCGGCAAAAGAAACGATGAAGTATGTGCTGTTCATCTGCGGCCACAACGCCGGCCGCAGCCAGATGGCGCAAGCGCTGTTCAATTACCGCAAGGCTGACTATCCGGCTGTCGACCGCGCTTGGCAGGCGATCAGCGCTGGCACCCGGCCTGGGGATAAGGTCAACCCGTTGGTCGTGCAGGCCATGGATGAGATTGGCATCGAGGCCAAGGATGTCCACACTTATTTTACCAAAGGCCTGGACAGCGGCTTCATCGCGCAGCATGGGCCGCATATAGAAAGGGCCATCGTGGCGTGCGACGACAAGTGCATACTGCCGCAGGCGGTCAGGAAGGGTCTGGCGCTGGAATATTGGTCGTTGCCCGACCCGCACGGCAAGCCTATGGCAGCGGTAAGAAAGGTCAGGGACTTGGTGGCGGCGAAAATAGACACTCTTCTGGGCGAGCTGAACCGCAACCCTGAACTATAGGAAAGCCGATATCAGGGCCAGGCTTTTAAATGGGCGCGGCAATCTTAACAGTATGGAAAGCAAGGGGATGGACGACTGCGGCTGCGACATGCGCGGCTTTTTGTCGTTCCACATACTCTGGATTCTTAAGCATGGGGAGATGCACGGCCAGCAGATTGCCAGTGAAATCGAGAAACGCAGAGGCTTCCGGCCGAAGGCCGGCACCATCTATCCGGCGTTGAAGGACTTGGAAGGCAAGGGCCTGGTCAGGAAGAAGGCGGAAGGCCGCAAGACCTTTTACTCGCTAACCAGGGAAGGCCGGGCCAGCGTGGCGAAAGCGCAGGTGTTCTTCTGCCACGCTTTTGGCGACATCGTGCAGGAAGTGCTGGACCGGAAAAAAACAGCTTGATGGTCGCATGCCGCCCCTTTCTTCGCTGAAATTGACGTGGAAGCTGGCAGCGGCCTTTGCCCTGTTTTTTGTGGTAGGCATAGCTTTTGTCGTTTTCCAGCCCGCCAACATTAGCATGCAGCAGCGCTGCGCGCGCCTGCTGCAAAATGTGGACCTGCTTGCCGCCAGCACACTCATGAAGCAGATACCTGACAATTGGGTGGAATATTATTCGGACTGCCGCCTCGAAGAGTTTGCGACCAATCAGACGTATGACAAGTCGCTGGGGCTGGTGTACAACATTACTGCCTGCGACCTGGAAAGCATTGCTGGCAAGGTTGGGCGGGCAGGCTCGGCCAACGCCAGCCTGGCCGCTTTTTCTTTGCTGCAGTCGCATGCCGCCAGGCAGGAACTGCTGCTGGCCAAGGCAGCGTTTGCTGAAGCTTTTGCCCAGGGTTGCACCGGACCGGATGCTTCAGATTACAGCAACATCCTTTCCAGCGTGTTTACGGTAAATGGGCTAAATGCCAACCTTCAGGTACTGATGCTGGACGCATGCGCCAACGCGACGTTAAGCGCAAGCGAGCAAGCGCAATGCCAGGCCGCCATCCTGGCGGCGGAACGCAACCTTAGCTCCTTCTACCGCGGGCTGGATTATGCCGGCGATACCGAGAAATGCGCAGCCAACCTTGGCCAACAGGCAGTGGCGCGCGGCTTGCCGGCCCAGCAGCCGGATCTGGGACAAGAGTTCGCCCGGATTTGCCAGAAGTCCAGCGCTTACCGTAAGCAGCTGGCCAGCAAGGCTGCCGCGCTTGGCGATTTCCCGAAATACGTCATTTACTCCAACCTGTTTCTCCACCAAGGCCTGTTTGAAGGCCACGCGGGGATTGAGCAGGAAATGGTGATGCGGGTGGCAGCGGAAATGCCGGAGAAATACGCCAAATACCTGCGGCCGGCCGCCGGCTGACTGGGCGAAGCTCTTGCCGCTGCCAGCGCCATCGTTTATCCGAAGCCTTTTAAAGCTATACCGACCAATTCTCATCATGGTTCAAAAGACCGTGCGGGCCAAGGAAATTGTCGAGAGAAAAGGCGTATGCGGCGGCGTGCCGATATTGGCCGGCACGCGCATCCGGGTCAGCGATATAGTTGTCGAATACGACCATAATGGCCTCGCTCCGGAACAGATTGCCAGGGAGTTTCCGGGCGTAACGATAGCTGACATATTTTCCGCGCTGAAGTACTATTACGAAAACCCGGCCAAAATAAGGAAGGAAATCGAGAACCGGGAACGGCTTCTTTCCAGCGCCGCTGCCGCCAAGCACAACTGACCATGCTCTCCATCCAGTGCGATGAGCATGTCAAGCGGTCGGTAATCGGTGGCCTGCATGCACGTGGGATAGCTACCTACGGCGTTGAGGAGGCCGGACTGAAAGGCGCCAGCGACTTGGCGCTTCTTGATTACTGTGCAGGGGCCGGGTGAGTGTTGCTGACCAATGACAGCGACTTTCTCGGCATCGCCGAAAACCGTTACCATCACGGAATAATTTTCATAACCAGCCAGTTCGCTTCAGTTGGAGACGTCATCCGTGCCGTTGTTACGCTTGTGGACACGGTGCCGGAAAAGCAATTCCTGAACTCAATATTCTTCATCCCTTAATGGGCCGGCACAACAACAAAGAAAACTCAAGCGAAGCTCTTGCCGCAGCCGCAGCTGGCCTTGGCGTTGGGGTTGCTGAACTTGAAGCCAGAGGCCTGCAGGGTTTCGAGGTAATCGATCTGGCAGCCTTTCAGATGGGGCGCGCTGGCCGCCTCGATGAAAAGTTTCACTGGCCCTTCGTCCTGCACGACGTCGTCCTGCTCCTTGCCCTTGACGATTTCCATGGAGTAGGTGTAGCCGGCGCAACCCCCGGGCAGGACTGCGACCTTGATGCCATAATCGGCCTTGCCCTGCTCCTTGAGGATGTCGGCCAGCTTGCCGGCGGCTTTGGCAGTTAGGCTAATAATCTTGCCGTTGGCAAGTTCCTTGGAATCCAGCGGCACAAGTTCCTCGTGCTGCTCTTCGTGGCCGTGCCCATGCCCGCAGCCGCAACCGGCATGACCATGCTCCTGGTCCTGGGCCGGGCCTTCCCGTTCGGCTACCTCGTTCATCTGCCCGACTAGTTTGTCGATTTCCTCATCAGTCAGGCCGTGGCCAGCGAAGCCTTGCTCGACGGTCTCATACGCATTGGCGCCGCAGCCGAAGCAGTGGATGCCGTTTTCCATGAGGATCGGAGCTACGTCTGGGTACATGGCCACGACATCGCCGATGGTCATCTCGCGCGTGATCTTCTGTTCCTTGGCCTTGTTTTTGCTTGCCATAGTTCGGTAGTTTCTGAAAGTTCCAAACGATTAATAGTGCCTGCGCAGCCTTTTAAACCTTGCATTGCTCATTGCAATGGCCGGCCAAGCGCCTCCAGATGGACGATATCCTTCACTTCCTTCCTAGGCAACCGCTGCCGCGGCTCTTGCTTGCGGTAGCCCAGGCAGATGAGCATGGCAATCTCATACCTGCCCGGTATGCCGAATCCCTTCCTTACTTGGCCAGAATCAAAACCCTCGATCGGGCAGCTGTCCAGGCCCATATCCCTTGCGGCCAGCATCAGTGCCATGCAGGCCAAAGAGACGCTCCTTACCGCTTTCAGTTTCCGGTATTCTGCACCTTTGCCTTTCCAGGCCGTTATTTTCGCCAAAGTGGCCTGCGCCTTTTGCTGATCGTAATAGCCCAGCTTGACGCGGTCGGCCATGGTGGTCCTGGCGTAGTCGATGGGATAGGTGTCGGCCAGCACGATGATAGCGGCTGACGCTTCCTCCACATGCCTTTGATCTTCAGCGCAAGCGCGCAGCTTCTTCTTGCCGGCCGCAGCCCTGATCACCAGGAATTCCCAGGCTTGCAGGTTGTAGCTGGATGGCGAAAGTCCCACCAATTCGAAAAGTTCGTGCAGCTGGCGGTCGGAAACCTTCCGGCCAGGGTCAAAATCGCGTATCGAGCGCCTAGTCCGGATTGCTGCCTGCGTTTCCATGCCGTTCCTGCCGGGAAAGAAATCAGATGATCTTCTCGCCAGTGTCTTTCTTGATGATGTGGATCACGTTAGCCGGGCAGCCTTCAGCGGCCATTTTCATGCCTTCCAGTTCCTTCTCGTCTATCTCCTTCACGAACTGGCCCTCACCCTCTTCTTTCTGCGGGCTGAGCAGGTCGGCTTTGCCGTCCTTGTTCATCACCCACTGCTCCGGGTTGACCGCCGCGCAGACACCGGCACCGATGCAGCCCTTGCGGTCGTACTGGACAATATATGTGGCCATAACGTCTTATTGTCTTTTATTCGGCCGTGGATTTTATATACTTTCAGAAATCTTTGGCCAAAAACTACTTCTTCTGGCGCAGTCCCGGCAAGTGCCAGCGGCCCTTCACATGCAGGTACACCAGCAGGTAGGCGGCCAGCGACCAGGGCGCCACCAGCAGCGCCGACACCAGCCCCTGGATGTATTCGCTGATCCGGTCGCTGCCGAACGCGTCGATTGTCGCCTGGCCGGTAAG
>JACQOC010000078.1 GCA_016202785.1 Candidatus Aenigmatarchaeota archaeon | reverse complement strand
CGGAACGGCTGGCCGCGGTCCAGCTGCAGCTTGCTGAAGAACTCCAGCCAGTGCAGCCTTAGCGACTGGATGAAGACGATGAACACGCTCAGCACGAAGTTGCCAAGTGCAGCCAAGGTGAAGACCAAAACCCCGAGCGCAATGCCGACCGGTGTCAGCGGGATGCCCAGCAAGAAGTCGGCCAGCAACCTTGCGATAAAGATGTGGGTGACGGCAATGATGCCGATGCGAAGGTAGGAGAACACGTTGGAGATGATCGACATGAAGTCTTCGATGAATTCCGACCGCTGGCTGGCCAGCAGCAGCAACAGGCCGGGAACGGTGGCATACAGGTAGAAGCCGGAACCGGAAAAGCCGTACAACAGCAGCGGCCAGATGATAACCAGCCAGCCGATTTGCCGGGCCGGGAAGCGCTTTTTCGCCACGCTGTCGATCAACTTGGAAAGCAGGCCGATGGACATGTGCACAATGCCTATGGTTACCGACATGTACATCAGCAGCATGATGTTGTTGGCCGGCTCGAACGCCAGAGCGTGTATCTGCACCAGCCCGCCGAAGAACTCGCCGAACGCCAGGCCGGAAGCGATGGACGCAAGGCCGCAGTAAAGCAGCACGACGTTCAGGCTCCGCTGCGTGCCGTCATTCTTGGTGGTGTGCAGGTAGGCAAACAGGCTGACCATGGTAAGAATGAGGCCATAACCGGCGTCCGGGAACATCAGGCCGAACAGCAGGGGAAAGCTTATGGCGGTGATCAGCGTCGGGTCGATGTCGTTATACTTTGGTAAACCGTACAAAGAGGTGAGCAGCTCGAACGGCTTCAGCCAGCGGCCGTGGCCAAGCAGCGTCGGCGCATCGTCTTGGGCGTCTTCCGCTTCTATCGTCGCCCGTTTGCCGGCCGCCGACAGTATTATGTTTTCCGCCTTGGCTAGCTTGCTTTGCTCGACCCAGAACGCCATGCGGTAGAAATAGTCAGTGCTGCGGCATTGCTCCAGCGCCGTGAGCCGGGCGTCGATGTTGCCGAGCTCTTCCCGCACCTGCAGCAGCCTGTGCCTGACCGACTGCCTGGCCGCTTTGCCGGAAGCCAGCTGCTGTTCCAGCCGGCCAAGCTCCTGTTCCGCGCTGGCCAGCACCTGCCCAATGGCATGGCCGGACATCTTTACCTCAAGCGTGCGGGCGCCGAACATGCGGTCCAGAAGCCGGCTGTGCCTGCCCTCGCCGGCCAGGGAAAGCAGGTGGCTGGCCTTCACGATCAAGCCGTCAAGGCGCGGCCGCTCGCTCGCCGCCGCAGGCTCAAGGCCAGCATCGTCCGGCTCAGTGACGTGCGCAATGCCGGCCTGCTGCAGGGCTGCCAGCACGCTATCGGCAGCGTTTTTCGGGAAAGTGCAATGCACCTTGACTAACCGTGCCGGCCGGAACGAGGCCATTATGAATATTGCCGGAACCGGCTCAAATTGGCATGGCCGAGAGGATCAGTTGCTGGTAAGCCGGACTGTAGGCAAACAGGGCAAGATAACTGGCAAGCAATGCCATAACCAGCAATATGCGCCTCATCGCTGTGCCGGCACCGTGCCATACACGCCATACGGCTGCTTGGTTCCAATCTGCAGCTCGTTCACGTCGGCCAGCGTGGCCAGGTTGTTGGCCTTTATCTTCTGTTCCGAGACCGTGTACAAAACGCTGTCTATGTACAAGCTCCTGCGGATGCCGTAGCCGCCGTCGTAAAAGTAATAGCCGCTCTTCACGTAGTTGTCATCGTTCGGCTGGTGGCTGACCCGGCCGTTGAGCTCAAAGCCGCCATCCAGCGTGAGCTTGTAGACATACGCGCCTTGGAACGTGTAGCTGCCATAGCTGTTGGCCGCGCTCCTCTCGCCCTGGATTTCGGCCAGTAGTATCGGCAGCACCAGCAGGTTGTTGCGCCGGTCGAACAGGAACGCCTTGTGGTCGCGCAAAACTTCCGAATCCGTTCCGCGGTCGCCAATTATCACGTTATGCAGCTGCTTGGGGTTGCTGACATCAGACACGTCGAACAGCGCTACCTTGACGCCTTGGTACCAGGCAAAGTCGCCTTCTTCTGCTTCTACCGCCTCCTTGCCGATGCCGATGATGTGGTCCTCGTCATAGGGATGCAGGTAGTCGGAGTAGCCCGGGATCTTCAGCTTGCCCAGCACCTTGGGGCTGGCCGGGTCGGACAGGTCGAGCACGAACAGCGGGTCGACCTTCTTGAAAGTGACCAGGTACGCTTTTTCGCCCATGAACCTTACCGAGTAGATGCGCTCGCCCGGCGCCAGGCCTTCCAGGCTGCCGACCTGCTTCATGTCGGCATCGAAAACGTACACGTTGTTGGAGGACGGGTTCTGCCGGTCCCAGCTCTGGCCGCTGGTGGTCGCGATGCGGAAGTTGCCGGCATGCTCGTCCATCGAGAACTGGTTGAGGATGTGGCCGGGCGCTGATCCATAGCCGATATATTCTACGGCCGCGCCAAGCCTGAACTTGTGCACCAGCGTCTTCTCGCCTTCGTCCGCCGCTTGCCAATAGCCGTAGCTGGGTTGCGCGACGTAAAGGCTTTCAAGCGAGGCATAGATGGCCTGGCCGGAGCCGGCCACCACCAGCTTCCCGACTTCAGCTTCCTCATCGGCCAGCGACATGCTGGCAATGGTTATGAAGCTCTGCGGGTTGAGCGGCTTGAAGTAAGCGATGTCGCCGCAGCCGGCCAGCCGCTGCTCCTTGCCGTCCTCGAAGTACTTAGGCACGATGTCGGCGCTGCCGTTGGCGCCTTCCTGGGCAAGGATGTCATAACGCGGGTAGGAATTGGTGATGAAATACGCCTTGTCACCTATCATCCGGGCCGACAGGTAATTGCCTTCCAGCTCGACCTTCCTCAGCATTTCCGGTTTTGCCGGGTCGCTGACATCCCACAGCTGGGCGGCGGCAAACGAGTAATAAGGATAGGGATAGATAATGGACTCTGCCATCGGCTTGCCAGGCATGCCGCCTGCCTGGGCCGGCAACGGCACTGGCCGGCCACTGGATGAGCCGAGCAGCAGCAGCCGGCCATCGTTCAGGAACATGTCCTGCGGCGTGAAGCCGTCCATGCTGGTATTGCTCAGCACCTGCATGCCAGCGGCAGGGTAAGCCTTGGCTGCCACCAGCCGGCCTTGGGAAATCACGTAGATGTACTCGCCGTCGGTCTTGACGATGTCGCCCTCATCGACGCCGGCGACTTGGACATTGGTCCCGGAATAGTCCGGCGCTGCTGCCGGGGCCACGCCGGACGTGGTCGCCATTTCCCAGTTCGAACCGAAACCAATCGCATCGTAAAGCAGGCCGCGGTTGGCTTTTGCCATCATGTTGCGCGCGTCCATGAAGGCGGTGTTGATGGCGTTGCACGACTCGAACTTCGCCAGCCCGGTGCCGACGAAGGCCGGGTTGAGCTTCGGCATGGTCAAATAGGTGAGAATAAAGCCAGCAGAGACCAGCAGCGCAATCAGGACTAAAGCCGGCGCGTTGCCCGTGGTCCCTTTCCTGGCTGGGGGATGCATGTATTACTGTTATTCGCAAAGAGTCTTATTAACCGGCGGTTTCGTTCGGGATGGGGCGAACGATATTCCCCATGCGCCGACCGGGACTCGAACCCGGACTATCAGCTTTCTTCTGT
>JACQOC010000071.1 GCA_016202785.1 Candidatus Aenigmatarchaeota archaeon | reverse complement strand
GCGCCGATCTCGCCGGTGGCCGCATTTTTTTTGCGTTCCGGATTGGTGATGTCGTTGGCGAAACCGACCGGGTCGACCAAAAGCGTCATGGCCGTTCCGAAAGTGTCGCCCAGCTGGCCGAACACATCCGTCACCGGGGCGGTGACCGAGGTGAAGGTGCTGTACACTGTCGGGAACCAGACGCCAAATAGCCCAGCGCCGACCTGCTGGGTGCCTGGGCCCAGGCCGTAGATGATGGTCGCCACTCCGAGCATCACGAAACCGGAGGTCGGACGCGTCTGCGGCGAGCTGAAGAAACCGGCAATGCCGGTGATGGTCCAGAAATAGATGAAAGTGGCCTTAAGCGCGCCAGTCAGCTGCCAATTGCCCGGGAACAGGCTGGCGAAGAAGCCGGTCGAAAATGCCGGCACCGAGCCGGAGCCGATCAGCGCGATCATCATGAAAACGCTGAAAAGGATGCGGTCGTACATCAGGTATTGTGAGAAGAGCTGCGAGCGGGTCGCTTCCCCTTTGCCGGATTTCTCCTCGGCAATCGGTGGTATGGCGAAGAAGGCGAGCGAGATCATGGTCAGCACCATGGAGTGGAAGATGTGGTCGATGACCACGAACGGTATGAAATATGCCCCGAGGAAAAAGCGCAGCAGTGATTCGATCACGTCTGATGGCTTCTCCGCGTCATAGGTCATTTTCAGGAAGAAGTAGCCGACGAATACTGTGACAATCAGACCGATGTTCGCGAACGGCAGTTTGGAATTGACAAAACCCATGGAGAACCAGTAGATGGCGCTGGTCTTGGCCAGGCTGCGCATGAAACCGATAGCCGCATTATGGTTGCCAAGGTAGCCGCGGCTGAACATCTTGCGCCAAGTTAGGGCATCGCCCGGTTTGAGTATCAGCCGGGCGTTTTCCGGCAGCTCCGGTGGCAGCGGCAAGACGTAAAATCCCGCCAGCGAAAGGAAGCCGATCATGAAATCCCAGTCCTTGGTGAAAGACGTTACCACCGCGCCCAAGAACAGGATGGTCAGGAGGTTGAACACTTCCCAAATGTGTGAATCGGAGCCGACCGGGAACAGCTTGCGGAACCCGCGCAACGGTCGTTCAACAAAGTTGCGGTAGCCTTGTTTTACCCGTTTCTTAAACCCTTTCTTGGCAGTCGCACTGGAGGTTTTGTAAAGATTTTGTTTCTCCCGAAGATAGGTGTCTTCATTTATGGCGCCTGAGCGAAGCTGTTCCTTCAGGGCCTTAAGCCGATTATCAATATTGTCTGCTTCCGCCGGGTCATCGACATGGAACGCTTTGAGCTTGGTCAGCCGCTTGTCCAGGACGAAATCAAGGCGCTTCCTCTGCATCTCATGGTATCGATCCCAGTCGGGTGCGGCTCCGGTTTTTTTGGCCAGAGCATGTTGCTTGCGCAGTTGCAGTCTAGTGAACCACTCGTTGTTGTCCTTTCTCAGTTTTATCTCACCTCGCTTCCAGTCCCAGTAATATTTGCGCCGCATATCAGTCCTGCTGGCAATCGTTTTCTCGTTGAAATTTTCGTCGCCCACATATGGCGGTCTGCCCCTGGTCCGCTCTGCCTTGGCCCGCTTTTCGGCCCGTTTCTTCTCTTCAGCCCGCTCCAACGTCTCATCCTTATCGGCCTGCACGAAGGCTTTGGTGAAATAGGGGTCAAGCGGGTCAAAAATACGCCGCAGCTCATACTCCAGGTTTTCATAATAATTCTGTTCGGCTTCCTCCTTAGTCGCGCCACTGTTGACTTCCGCCTTTTGCTCATCGGCAAGCCGTTGCAGGATGTCGCCTACTTCGGTTATGTGGGGCGCCCACAGGGTTCGCTCCACTTGCCGTATTCGCGCATAGATGTGGCCATTGTAGGATTTGAGGTCCTTGAAACCGGTCTGCTTGACCGGTATCTCCCCGACGATGTGCCGCCTGACCACTCTTTTCGGGTAACCGCGCAGGATGCCATAACGCACTATGTAATAGGTGATCATCAGGTCGTTAGTGGTGGAAATCGGCGGGTCAGCCATAGGTTGCACCATATAGGCCTATAGGTATGCCTATAGGCTGTTGGAATTCAGCGTCTCTGAAATCGGTTTTCGAGCTCAACAAACCACTAATATAATATGTACTATAGGCGGAATATAACCCTTAGTTCTATGCTAATAACGGTGTTATACCACGGCTTGCAGTTTACTAGTGAATGACAAAATCTTATCTATGTCATTCCTGCTCGATACCAATTTCATCGCCGATTGCGCCAAGCTGGGTATAGACGTTCGCAGCGAGCTGATGAAGTTCGGCAAGCCAGTAATGTTCGTAATGGAGAGTTCAGTGGCCGAGCTCCGGCACAAAGGCCTGCTGACGCCGTTGGCCGCAGGCATCGTGCGACTTTGCACAACCCTTCCCGCCAAGGTCGGCAACGTCGACAAGGACCTGGAAATCTATGCCGCCGAGGGCTATACGGTCTGCACCCAAGATACCAGGCTTAGGAAAAGGCTGCATGCCAATGGCCGGAAAACTGTTTATATAAGACAGAAGCGCTATCTAGCGGCGGATTGACAACTATAGCTTGTTGCAGCCTATTTCCATTTATCCCCAGGCCACGATTTGGTGTCGCCCGTGGCAGTCGAATAGGCCAGGTAGCAATGGGCAGCAGTTGAAGCAAAATAGCCAACGGCGCCCAGCCTGCTCACCAGGCCGTCGGCGAAGAACAGCACGATATCGCCAACCACGGCGCCGGCCCCCGACTTGGTGTTGTAGCAGAAGTTGTAGTCCACTTGGCCCTTGAACTTGTCCTTGTTTTCCAGCGTGACCTTCAGGCCCGGTATGCGGCACTTACCATAAGTCATCAATTTGTCCTGGAAGAACACACCCCTGCCGTAGAAGTTGTACACACCGCCGGTCGCGCCATCCGTGCCGACATAACCGACATAGGCGATGTCCCAGCTGCCGTCCTCGTCATGGTCGACAAATTGCATCCCCTTAATGGAAGAAATGGTGTCAAAAAAGTCGTTGTTGTCGGTATCGGCAAGGTAAGTGGTTGAGTCGACTATTTTAACTTCATAGTAATTCTGCGACGGCTGTCCGCCAAAATTGTGGTTGAAGTTTCGTTCCACCGCCTCCCTGAAGTCTGCCCAATAGTATGTCTTGTCGGTCGCATATTCGTAGCTAACCGGCTCCATTCTCAGCATTTTGAACTGGCTGGTTTTGTCATCATAAACGTCCAATTTGCCCTTGAAAACTGTCTGGAAATCGTCCCCTTCCAGCTTCAATGTGTAGCCGTTCTGGTACTTCCGCTCGAACCCGTCAAAGCTGCCGTCGCCGTCGGAATCGATAAACCGGAAGACATCTCCTTCAGGGGCAGTGGTGGAAAATTTCTCATCCAGCCACGCGCGCTTGAAGACGAAATCGCTGCCTTCCAGGAAGCGCCGTTCCTCTGCGCGTTCTTCCAGTTTGCTGTCCTCGGTGAAATAGTT
>JACQOC010000082.1 GCA_016202785.1 Candidatus Aenigmatarchaeota archaeon | reverse complement strand
GGCAAGGACGTCAAGAGCAAGACGCTCAAGCAGCCCAGCGCCAGGCACGAGCACAACGCCTACATCGGCTGACGCTTTTTCTACCGGCTCCAGACCATGAGCCGCATCGTTGCCGGCTGGCCCTGCAGCAGGACGTAGCGCTCCACCGGTACGATCATGGCTGCGGAAGGCGCGGCGGCCAGCCCGGCAACTGCCGGCAGCTGCATCTGGTAGAGGTCCAGCGCATCAGTGCTGGACAGTGCCGCCTGGTATATGGCCAGTTCGTCGAGCGAGCCGTTGAAGTGGCCGGCCAGGGCATGGGCGTAGCGGCCGACGGTGAAATCCAGCCCATTCTCCGGGTTAAACCCGCCAATCCCAGGCTGGCTGGCATTGGGCTGGCCGTCCAGGTACAGCCGCAGCTCATCCCGGCTGTTATCATATGCGGCAAGATAATGGTGCCAAACTCCTGGTTGTGCCACGCTGCCGGTGACGGTGTGCAAAGCGCTATTGCCGTCATAAATGCTGAACTCCGGCCGGCCCGCTGCTATGGCTGCGAAAAAACCCTGGCCAATCGGGCCAATGGCGTCATGCCGGCCGGCCAAGGCGCCGTCATCCCTGGCCCGGAACCAGAGGCTGATGCTGAAGCTGCCGTTCAGCGGCATGCTGGGTAAGGAAGCGTTGCCGTAATCGTCAGTGCCATCAAAGTCCAGGCAGGGGCCGGACACACAAGACGGCGACCAGGAACTGCCGTTCAGTTCCAGGCCCAGGCCGGCAATGGCGTCATAAGCGATGCTGCCGGCAGACTCATTCAAGCGCCATGCTGCCATGGCCGGAACGCCCGCCGGGCTTAGGTTGAGAGCCAGGCCGTCCCGGCCGAGCAGCGCAAAATAGTACTCGTAATTGCCAAGGTTCAGCGCTATCTTGGAACCGTTGTAATCAAGCCGCAGGAAGCGCCTGACCTTGGTCGTGTTAAGCACGCCTTCCGAACTGGCCAGGCCGGCCAGCGTGACGTTTGCGGTGTCCCAGTCCGGTGGGCTGCCGGCCGTTCTGGCCAACATTTCCGACGCCTCCAGGGCCTTGCGCTGCAGTTCGTTCAGCTGGATCTGGCCGGCCGCTTGGCCGTTGGCGTAGCTCCAGGCGAACAGCACCATGGCGAAGGCCGACAGGAAAATGATGGCCGACAGGACAAAGTCCATGCCCCACACCTGTGCCTTCCTGGGCTTGGCAGGTTCGCGCTGCATGCTAGCCTAACACCACCGTGCCGTTGACGTTGCTGGCCAGATTGCTGCCCTTGCGCAGCGTTCCGTAAACCGCAGCGGTGAGCAGCCGGTCCTGGTAATAATTGCCCAGGTAGCTGACGTAGATGATGTTCGAACTGATGTTGATCTCATAATCAGCCGCACCAAGCTTGTCCGGCAGGGTGAAATTTATGCTGAAGCCGTGGCCTTCCAGGTAAACGACGTCAATCTTGCCCTTGGCCTCGGCCAGCAGCACCGACGCGTCCAAGCTTTGCCTGGCCACCAGCACCTCATCCGTTTTCTGCTGGCTGGCGATGGCCGCGATGGTCAGCATGACCAGGGCAAAGCCGAAGAACAGGATGAATTCCATGCCCGCTTGGCCGTGCATGCATACTAATTGGCGCGGCGCCTAAACTTGCTTTACATGAAGACGATGAGCACAAAGCCAAGCAGCAGGAACAGTATCACGAACGGCAGATCCAGCGTGCCGAAGTTCCACAGCACCAGCGCAACCACGGTAAGGATGAAGCCGATGATCCTTACCACCTTGCCCATCATCTCCATAGCGGTTAACTATTGGACGGCTTGCTATTAATCCTTTGGCGTCACAGCTTGCGCGAGATGGCGAACGGCAGCAGGCAGAGGGCCGCAGCCAACAGGAAAACGGCATGGAAGCCGTATAGCTGCGCGACCGCGCCGCCCAGCAGCGGGCCGAACGCCTGCGCCAGGCCGCTCATCGAGCCCAGGATGCCGGTCGACGTCGCCTGTTCCGCATTGTGCGCCGACAATTGGATGATGGAGCCGAGCCAGACAAAGCTCCAACCGGTTGCCAGGATAAGCTGCACCGGCAGGATGAAGTACGGGTTTGGCGCAATGTAATAGAGCAGGAACACGCTGCCGGACAGCACATAGCCGAGCTGGATGAAGCGGGTCTCGTCGCGCTGCTCGAGGAACCGGCCGAGCCAATTCATGACGAAGAACTGGCCGAGCGTGTTCAGCGCGTATATGACGCCGATCAGCAGCATGCTTGCCCCCAGCTGCTGCAGGAACAGCGGAAAGATGATCCAGACGGCATGGGCGCCGGAATGGCGCAGCAGGAACGCGAGATAGATGCGTGCATTCTTGCGGATAATGGCGCGCGGGAAGCGCGGGATGGCCAGCCCCTTATAGCGCACCGCGGGCAGCGCGAAGGACAGCGCCAGGCCGGCGGCGAACAGCAGGGACGCGGCTAGGAAAGCGCTGGCGCCGCCCAGCAGCCCGGCCAGCAGCGTCCCTAGCGACCAGCCCAATGCCGACGCGCCCATGAACGCGCCCAGCTTCTGCTTGAAGCCTTGCATTGCGCCCAGGTAGGCGACCAGGGGAAAGTAATAAATCCCGACCGCGAAGCCTAACGCGGCCCGGGCCAGCAGGGCGCTGGCCACGTCGTGCATGGCCAGATGCAACAGCGCGGCAACTGCCGATGCCGCCAAGCCGGCCTTGATGAATGGCCGGCGCCTTCCCAGGTTGTCCGACCGCCGGCCGAAGTAGAAATAAGAGATGAAGTTGGCCAGGCCGTACGCCGCGCCGATGGTGCCGATCTCGAACAGGCTGGCGAAATTGCTGGCCAATAGCGGCACCATCAGTGCGGTTGCCGCGACCGCGCTGGTCTCCAGCAACGGCAGCAAATAGAGCGCGCGCATAAGCCAGCTAATCGACGACGGCAGCCAGCTCTGGCCCGGACTGCAGGCCGTACTTTTTCTTGACGGTGTCCCGGAACGACAAAGTCATGGCCCGGCATTGCTCCACATAGCTGCGCTTGGCGTTGTTGTAAAACAGGTAGGAGTAAAGGTACCAGAACGGCTTGAGGATGGAGCCGAAGGTGTGGAAATGGGTCCGCACGGTGCCCTCAAACTCGAGCCAGAATTCCCCGTCCCGGGTGTTCTTGTTGAAATAGCCCTGGGTTTTTATCTCCAGGTGCATGGCGCTGTACTCGGAGAAATGCCTGGCTACCCACCAGCGCGCGAAGAAGAAGATCGTGTCTTCAGACGCGTCCCAGTTTATGCGGTACATGTTCCATTGGCCCCGCTCCAGGTGGAAGAAGCCGCGCAGCGAGCCGGCGATTTGCTCGATCACCACCCACGGGTCTTTCCCTTTGAAGGTCAAGGCTACATATTTCCGGGGCGCGAAGCAATCGTCAGAAATTTCCAGCTTGGCCATAGCCATCAATGTTCGGTCTTCAGCACCCCAAGATATTGTTGTACCTGCTTCTCGAAGAAGATCATGAGGTGCCGGCACTCCTCTATGTATTCCTCCCGCTTCTGCCGGTAGAAGATGCGGTGCCAGAAAGTGCGCATCATCTCGTAGAATATGCTGCGCTGCCAGACCGTGTCCTGCGGGTACTCGGAGCGCAGCCAGCCCTTGAGCCTGACGTTGGCCCGGCCATGCTCATCCGTCCCTTTGCCGGACAGGTCGACCCTTAGGTACAGGTGGCTGAAGACGTCAAGGTCTTTGTGGATCCACCACCGCACCCGGAACTTGTTGTCGCCGTCCTTGCCTTTCTCCCAGTCGAAGCGGATCTCCTGCATCTCCGATTCCGGGACGCTGAACACCGCCCGTGCCATCTCATACACCCGGTGGTAAAGTTTCGTGATCCCTGGCCCCTCGAAGTTGACTTCCAGCGTTCCCGGGTCTTCCTCGAAGCACTTGTCCTCCAGCGTCAGCTTGGCTCTGGCAAAGACCATGGTACGATTAAGTATGCCCGCGGAAGCTAATATTCACTACCTAAGGCGATGCCTTTATACCAGAACCGGCAATTCTCTATATGGCGTATGGCATCCTGGGAACCATGGCCGGCATTCTGCTGCTGCTGGTTGGGTTATATATGATCTTCATGCTGCCGATGTCGCACGAGCACCAGGATGATGCCATGATCTGGACCGGCATCGTCATGGGCGCCATCCTGGTGGTCATAGCGGGCTTCCTCATCTTCTTCTGACGCCGGCTTATTTACCGGGCGCCAAATATATAGCGTGCGCGCCTTCATCCTGTCGCTGGACGCCCTGATCGCCATCGGCATGCTGCTGTTGCTGGCGGCCTTCCTGTCGGCCATGCAGTTCGCCCAACCGGATCCGGAAACCATATACCAGCGCTATTACTATGCCGGCAAAGACCTGCTCAACGTGCTGCGCACCGCAAAGATAACGGATGTGCAGTCCAGCCCGGTGGTGCAAGGCTATCTGCAGCAAGGCCACCTTGGCCAAGCTGACCTGAACAAGACGCTGCTGGAAGTGATTGGCGCCTTCTGGTCGGAGGGCAACGCCAGCTACGCGGCCAACCTGACCAGGGACATCGCCGGCAGCCTGCTGAACTCCTCTGGCTACGGCTACCGCATCGCCTTAGACGGCGAAACCATCTATGCGGCCAACGCCAGCGTCAATAGCACCGTCGCCCGGCTGGCGACCGTAGTCAGCGGTTTGGAGAAGGGCAAGCCGGTCAGCGGCTTCGTGGCCCGGGCCAGCGCCCGGGAGGCGACCAAGAACACCAGCCTGATCGTGATGGGCGACGTCATCACCGCCAGCGTCTGCAAGCCGAAGACGACCAACCCCAACCAATGCTCCGGCACCAACAGCAACAAGATCAACATAACCTATAGGATCGATATACCCAGCGATGCGAACATAACTTCCGCTTCCGCTTTCATCGAGACGGCCTGGACCGACAACCTGTTTGACGTCTACATCAACGGCCAGTCGGTGCAGGGCGGGGCGCAGGGCAGCCTCAAGCTGGACGACATCAAGCCGTACCTCAACCCCGGCAACAATACCGCCACGGTGATCGGCCGCTACGGCGCCGGCGGGCCCGAGGCAGGCGATGACGGCGCCACGCACTGGGTAGTCAACTACACGACTTCTAGCCTGCAGACCAAAGGGGACCGGCAGCGCTTCAACTTCCAGGATGTTAAAAGCAACACTAGCATCAGGTACAAGCTGCCGGTCATGGTGCCGGGGAACGTCACTGAAATACAGGTAAGGGTCAACGTCACCAACCAGACTAGGGCAAAAAATGCTACCCTTTACTTCGGCTGGAAAGGCATCGACTACAAGGTCGGCCTGAAAAACATCAGCAATTCGCTCGTGGTTTGGAACGACTCTGAAATCCGCCCCTTTGTCGAATCCAAGGGCATTTATTATTCCGACTTGTCGAGCCGCTTCTTCTGGTTCACGCTTGACATAGACGTCTACAAGGCACGGGAGGACAAAAGCTATGTGCGCGCCATCGACGGCCCGACCAGCTGGGTCGACGTGAACCACACTTCATCTTTCCCCTATTCCTACATCGACGTCTCGGCACCGATCGACCTGGAGAACTACGCTAACCCGGACTCCTCGTTCGGCAGCCAGGGCTTTTACCTCTACAGCCGCTGGCGCATGAATGTGAGCACTGCGGCGCAGCCGCTGGAAGCCAGGTGGCAATTCGCCTGGCTGTACAAGACCAACTATGGCAACAACACCCGGCAACTGGCCCGGGCCAACAACATCACGCTCTATGACCACCAGCCGAACGACGGCCCCGACCCGCTCATTGCCGAATTCGCCAGGTTCGGCTACACGCCGGCAACCGCTGCCGGCGTGCTGGCCAGCGGCATCAACACCTTCGACCTGAACTTTTCCGCTGGCTATGCAGTCAACCCGTTCAATTCTCTCGGCGCGCTTACGGTGCTGGTGCCTGGTTCGGTTGGCTATGGCGCAGTGTTTGCGAACCAGACTGCGGCGCTTGCGGATGCCGAGGCCAGGTTGCGTGCCATGCTCGGCAGCCTGGCAACAGCGACCAACATCGACGTTGACACGCAGTCCTTGTCGGGCGTGCCGACCCTGTGGGGGCCGGCCCTGTTGGAAATCACGGTATGGAAATGACCGTCTGCCATCCTGCCCCGGGAGTGAAGCGCGGCCAAGTATATTCCCTCATCGCCGCAATAATGGCCCTGCCGATCTTCCTGTTCATTGCCTACTACGCGACCAGTGCGCAAAACCTCAGCTCAGGCGGGATCGACAAAGTGGTTGCCGACCAGATGCACGACCTGGAGCGGGGCATCAGCGACGACTTCTCAAGGGGCGTGGACATCGCGGCCAAGCGCGCCATACTTGCGCTGACCGACCGCGTGATAGCGACGGGCAGCCACATCGACAACCCGGAAACGCGGGCCATCCAGCTGATGCTCAACGGCACGTTGTATGGAAACACAAGTTATCTTATGGACAACAACACGCTGGAGGAGTGGCGGCAACGGATACTTGCCGTCAATACCGGCCTCGGCAAAGGGTTAAATTATACCGGCCTGCAGATCGATGCGTCCGGCGCCGCGCTGGCGTCCGAGCTGGACATAGCGGTCAACGTCACCGAGGCCGGCAACCGCATGCTGCTTTCCAGGCAAAGGCACCTGGCCGTCATTTCCAGCTTCGAGGGCTATGAGGATGCGCTGTATGCGGTGCACACCAACGGCTACGTCAAGCGTTCGATAACCCTTTACCCTTACACCTACTATGCCTACGCCGTCGTGTCCGGCAACAGCTCCGGCTCCTGCTTCGGCAACGTGACCTTCAATGCCAGCCAGCCGGACAGCAGCAAGATATTGGTGGTGCCGGATGCGGCCGGCATTGCCGGCTTCCTGGGCGTGGTATCGGAAACCGATTCCGTGCCGGCGGTCAGCTGCAACTTAAGGTCGGCACCGGGAGCGGTGGCGGCAATGGCCAAGGTTGCTGCTATCGTTCCGTCCATCTTCCTGGACAATATCACCAAAAAGGCCTGGAGCCTGCCGGTGCGGCAAGCGGTGGAAAACGGCTACTATTTCCCGGGGCGCGGCCCCGACATCTTCCAACGCCTGCAGGGCAACTTGACGGCGGGCGACGGCATCGAGTCGTTCGTCAACCTGAACGAGCTGCAGCAGAACGGCGTGCAGGCTAAGGC
>JACQOC010000068.1 GCA_016202785.1 Candidatus Aenigmatarchaeota archaeon | reverse complement strand
GTGCCTTCAAAGCTCTGCACCACCACTAGATCGCGCGACGTGTCCAGCACTTGGCCCAGGCGCTTCTCGCCGCTAGACAGGGTCAGCCGAACCAGTTCGCCATAGCCAACCGGGTGCGTCTTCTCGACAAAAATCAGCGGGCCTTCCACCCGGCTTATAGTCTTGTATTCCTTCAGCATCTGCATACCGCATCAGGCCAATCAGCTTAGCGACTGCGCGAGTTTTTTAATCTTATTGTAGCCGGCCATTATTAAGCTTGCCGCCAGGTAGCCCAAAGCGAACAGCCAAACCGCGTTAGCCAAAACCAGCGGCAACGGAAGCGGCGTGTAGGCCCGATCCGCTACCCCGAACAGGCCGGCCAACAGGGCCCTGGTTTTCGGCTGTTCCACGCTGGCCATGGCGGCAATGCAGTCAAAGGCCGGCTTGGCCAGGTAATAAGAGCAATACCTTTCCTTTGGGTAAAACTCGCACGGATACGGGAGTAACGGATCAATCGGCTTGAGCACCAGCGCAGCTGCCTGGAAGGCGGGCTGGTAGACCAGGAAACGGATGCTGTCGTTATAGGCCAGCTGCAGCTGCTTGGTCACGGCGGCCTGCGCGGCCACGCTTGCGGCCAGCGCTTCCTTGCCGGTCAGGTTGGCCTGTTCCGTACCCTTGACTGCGTCCAGCTTGTCCAGCACCAGGCAGGCATGCGTATCTTGCAGCGCGCCGGTGAGCTGGAAGGCATACATGAGTATGGCAAACAGCAGCAGGAATATGGCCGGCAGCAGCAGCTTCTTCTTCTCAAATTTAACGAAATCCTTCACCCGCGGCGCTGCCTGCAATTTTATCATGGAAAAGTATTACTGGTAAGATATAAAAATGCATAATATAATGTCCGTCCCAGGGCATCAGTCGACGCTAGGCAGTTCGAGATTTTCACTCTTTTCATCGTCTTGCCTATCCTTTGGATCGTCCCCATACATCCTGCGGACATATAACCGCAATCTCTGGGTCAGGTTACTCAGATAACCTTTAAGTATTTCGTTTTGCTCGTCGGAAATGAGCGTGTATAGATGCGTCGAAAGGTGGGCAAGCCGCTGCATGAACTCGTTCCCGCTTATGTTGACCCTTTCTATGGCGTCATCCACGCTGATGGTCTTGGAGTCTTGAAGGGCTTTTTCCAACCTCACCAACCTCTCCTCGGAAGCCCCTTTGGGAATTGTCGCGAGTTCTTCCAATATCTGCTGGATGCGAGTTTCGATGCCGTTGAGATGCAATCTATCCTTCTCGACAAAGGAGATGATACCATCGACATAGGCTTTCCTTTCCTTCTCATTACGCATCACTCCTCTTGACGCCAGTTCCAAAGCGTCGTAAAAGGTCTTTTGGTGGACAACGTCAAGCTTTAAAAGCGGCCATAAATCGGTGACAGTTGAAAGGGATATGTTACCGATGCCGTCTCCGAGATATGCCTGTATCTGGCCAGCCACGCTTCCAGCCCGTATCCGGTCAGCCAGCGCGTCAGCGCCATAGCCACTCAGACCAATCAGTTCAGTTTCGTCCATTTCCGACGAGGCTGAGAACAGTAGGGCGCATTCGCCGAGCCAGTTATCCCGTTCCCTCAACTGCACGAGCTGCTCGGCAACATTTTCCGTGCCATATTTATCCATCGCTTTCTTCACATAATCCCGGCGCTCCTTCTCGGTACCCAGCTGCTTACTTGCCGACAGTTTGATGGCTTCATAGAAGCTCTGTCTGGTGCTATGCGAACTGTAAAGGGGGGAAAGCTCAAGCACGGCCCGATAAGCAAGAAGTTCGTTTCCCGGAATCCCATTCCGTTGCGTGAAACTCAGCACATCCCGGGCAATCTTGCCGACCCTTAGCTTGTTCTGCGCCGAGGTTCTCCCATAGCCGCTCACATCCATTATCTGATCAGTAGTCCAGCCGCTTTCCTTTAAGTCGGCATAATACGCGCATTCTTCAAGCCAACTGCCGGTCTTCCGGTAATCGTTTATTCTATTCTTCACGGTTTGAACTGATGCGCGATCCATAGGCCATCATGCTCCGGAGAGCATGTCAGATATCCTCAAAAAGCCGCTCCTTGTATTGGGCCAGCATCCGGTCTGCTAGTGCGCCGGCCTTCTGCTTGAACTCCGCCATGTCTTCCAGCATGGGGTCATCGGAGAGGCCTGATATTCCCCGCAGGCTCCGGTAAAGGTTTGCCGCATCTTCTCCGTATTTTCCGCCCAGTATCCGCTCCTCCGTAACTATTTTTTTGACGCCGTCAAGCCCGGCCGCGAGGCCGGTAACCTGCAATTGCGTCTGTTCAAGTTCGGTTTTCAGTTTTTGTAGCCTAGCATCTGAGACCGGCCCGACGGTTTCTGGTTTTTCCCGGAGAGCCGTTGCTTTGGCTAGGGAAACATAGTTCTTTTTTGTCTCATCTGCGCCGCGCTCCACAGCCAGCCACCCAGCGGCCTCCCATTTGGTGACATATTTCGAAACCTGCGAGGCGCTGAGACCGAGGTGCGTTCTTAGCTCGCTATACTCCACTCTGCCCTTGACGCTCAGCAGCTGTTTTGCCTTTTCGAAGTGTTCGTCAGC
>JACQOC010000067.1 GCA_016202785.1 Candidatus Aenigmatarchaeota archaeon | reverse complement strand
CGCGCCGGCCGGCGTGGAGGCGACAAAGTCTATGCCGGGAGGCACAGCATCTATTGCAATACTCCTGGAAAGCAAAGATGCCGACCGGTTGGCGCTGTCAAAAACCGTGGCGTTTATGGTGTAATTGCCGTCGGCCAGGCCGGAGAAGTTCAGGCTGGACGGGCTGCCGGGACTGTTGAACGTTGTGCCGTTGACCAGGCCAGTGGCGTTGTAAAGGTAATAGCTTATTCTCTGTACGTCATTGTCGGGGTCGGAGAACGTCGCATTAATGAATATCCAGTTCTCGCTGCGGTTGGCGCCGTCCGGCGTCGTGGGTTCAGCATAGGCGATGGTTGGCGCGCTGCCGACGCTGAAAGCGGTGAAGTTTGCCGCACTGTTGTTGGACTTGTCGCTGGCGTTCGCGTCCGCCGACCAGTTGCCGGCAACACTGCCGAAATCAGCTATGCTGAAGGTCTGGTTCATCACCTGCCGGATTTCGGCAGGGCTGAGGGAGCGGTTCCATATCCGCACTTCATCGATGGTGCCATTGAACTTTTCGGTGTCGATGTTCCTATGCCTCCCGATAACCACGTCGGTAGCATATGCCGGGATGCCGCCGGAGAGGCCGCTGAGATTGCCGTCCAACTTGCCGTTGACGTATACGCTCATTTCAGTGCCGTTATATGTAGCCGCAACATGGTACCATGTGTTTGTGGCGAGGGTAGTATTGCCGCTTGCCGATTGCCTTGTCCCGGCAACGCTCAAATCGAAGCGTATGTTTGTTCCGCTTCTGAATATCAAAAGGTATTGGTAGAAAGGATCGACATGGGAAGTGTAGGCCTTTTCCACAATGGTCTGGTGGGTGGCTTCGACAGATTTCGGGTATATCCATGCCGCTATCGTAATCTGGTCCGGCGGGTTCAGGCTCGCAGCATCGGTGATGTTCACGAAGCCGCTGCCGCGGTTAAACATGGCGCCTCTTCCCAGCGAGCCGTTCGCGGTCCAGCCATTGGTCGCGTTGCAATCCAGCGTCGTGCAGGTAAAGTTGACCAGCGTGCCGTTGTTGGTCAGGTTGGACCAGTCATTGGTGCTGTCGCCTATCCCCTCCTCGAAACTCAAGGCCAGCACCAGGCCGTCCGACGGGCCGGCATATTGGAATTCATAGCCGTTTGCCGTTTGGTTGTTGATTGGTGTGTAAAACGTCCTTTGTGCGATGCTGCCGTCCGGAAAACTGATATTGCCGTACACATGGCCCAGGTCGGTAGCGCCGTCTGCGTCCGTCACATTGACCCGGATGGTGACGTTCTCCGCGTGGCCGAAAACCGATTTCTCGGCATCGGACGAGTTGAACGTTTTCATGCTGCCTACCGACACGGCGCCGGCGCCGAAGGCTTGGAGCTGCTGGCCCAGCTCGTCGGCTGAAGTTCCAAGCAGCTGCAGCTGGAAAACCACGGCAAAGGCCAGCAGCATGGCTGCAAAAAGCGTCTTCGACGCCGCTTTCAGGGCTGCCATGCCGGAAAGCGTTTTGGGCGTCATAGCAGCCCTCCCGCTATCCACAGCAGCGCGAAAATAACGGCGATGGAAATAGCAGATGTGCCCTTCACCTTTTCCTTCACCAGGAAGCACAATTTGGCCTTGCCCACGTCCTTGCAGAATATGCTTTCCCGGCCGATCAGCTCGAATATGTATTTGGTTGCGGTATAGCGGTGGACTTTCAGTGCTTGGGCTATCTCGCCGATGGTCATGCCATAGGGCGCACCGGCCAGCGTCTTCCTTATCTGCTCCCTGATGTCTTTGGTCAAGCCAGCACCGTCGGCAATAATTATTAATTGATGCTCATAATTAATAATCATAATCAATTACTATTTTTACTGGAAAAGGAGCGACGACAAACGGCAAACGCGATGGGCAACGGGCTATGCGCCGCGCGCCATGACTAGCTTGACGACCGCAACCGTGAGCACTGCCACCAGCACGCCGGCCGCAATATACAACGGGCTTACCGCCACTTCCTGGACTTCCAGCACTTCCAGGCCTTTAGTCGCGGCGTCGGTATCGCCAGCACCGTCGGTAACCTCAAGCGTTACGCTATAGAGGCCGCCGCTGGCATAGGAATGCTTGGCCGTCTTGCCGGAAGCAGTGCTGCCGTCGCCGAAGTCCCAGGCATAGCTGGTGAGGGGGCCCTCTGGGTCGCTGGAGCCAGCAGCATTGAACGTTATATCCGTGCCCACTTGCGGCGCTGCCGGCGACATGGTGAAGGCTGCCACTGGCTTCTTGTTAGTGGCCTGCAGCCGCAGCCTGGCCTGGACCAATTTCTCCGCCCTGGCCACCGCGCCCTTGTCGTCGGTAACCGCCACTGCGACCTTATAGCGGCCGGCATTGGTGTAGGCATGGCGGGCCGTGCGTCCCGACGCCGTGCTGCCGTCGCCGAAGTCCCAGGCATAGCTGGCGATAA
Organism: Candidatus Aenigmatarchaeota archaeon; assembly: GCA_016202785.1. Classification (GTDB taxonomy): domain Archaea; phylum Aenigmatarchaeota; class Aenigmatarchaeia; order QMZP01; family QMZP01; genus JACQOC01. The sequence goes on along the minus strand of JACQOC010000067.1, from coordinate 798 downwards.
AGCCGTCGGCATCCGTGGCGCTGGCGGTGAAAGTTATCTCGTCCGCTTCGAACGGGCTGGAAGGCGTAAAGGAAAAGTCTAAGGTGGGGATGCGGTTGCCCGTTATGCTTAGGTTGCCGATTGTCGTGTTCGGCCTGGCCACCACCGCGAAACCGAAACCGCAAGCGATAGAAGTCAAGTTGGCGGACGCGGTGTAGAAGCCTGCCGCCCCATAGGTGCACGCCGAACTGCAGCTGAGCGTTTCACAGCCAGTCGCGTTGGCGTAAGTGCCGTTGCCGCAGCTGATCGCCAAACTGCCTGTGGCGTTCACGTTGCCGTAGCTGACATTGATCCGCACGCTCTCATTGATGTATATGGTGGTCTGGTTGAGCAACAGCGTGCAGTAAGGAAGCACGGGCCGGTAGCTGACGTTTATTGGCTTCGAATAGGTGCCGTTGGCGCCCAGGGCGTCGGTTGCCGTCAGCCTTGCCGCATAAAGTCCGGGAGAGCGGTATTCATGGCCGGCGCGGACGCCGGCAGCGGTCGTGCCGTCGCCGAAATCCCAATAGAAGGACAGCTCCTGGCCGTCCGGGTCGCTGCTCGCAGCGGCGTCAAATGAAATCGACTCGTTCACATAAGCATTGGTTGGCGCGGCGGTAAAGTTAGCCAGCGGCGCATGGTTTTCGGCAAGCGGCTTGACCAGCACCCAGGTATTGCACCAAGTGCTGCTGAAGCTGGCCGCCGGCAGGTAGATGCCGGGCGTCGAGTAGGTGCAGGCCGCGGTGCACGTTGCCGGTGAGCAGACCGCAGTAGCGCTGT
>JACQOC010000066.1 GCA_016202785.1 Candidatus Aenigmatarchaeota archaeon | reverse complement strand
CTTTCCAACAACGTGCCGTGAGCGCAATGCCCATTGGACAGCTGGCCAGCTGGCAGGAATACCGGAGCGCACTATATTCTTTCACTCCGGACAGGGCCTATGCGGTGCTGTTCCGCGTGAACGAATGCGGCGATTGCCGGAACTTCGAACCGAAATGGCAGCAGGCGATAGAGTTGGACGGCGACCTGCCAGAGGTTTTCGAATATTTCGTCGGCAACCTCAGCGAGTTGCGGGCCATGGCCGCAGCCGGACGGCCGCACCCGGCCAAATATGAGCTGGAAAACATCACGCCGATCGGCAGCGAAACCCGCGCCTCCTACCGTCGCTGGTGCTGTTCTTGGGACAACGGCCAATAGCGCGCTATGGCGACACGCTGCTGGGCAGCCTCTCCGCAGAGGACATTAGCCGCATCTTGCTGGAGAGCGCGGCCTTTGCTGACGGCATCAACCCTCCCGGCACCGGCGGTGATACCAAGCTGCTACTGCCTACCGCAGCGCCGCCACGGCCCAATGCGGAGCAGGAAGCGGGCCATTAGCCTTTTGGCGATACACGCTTTTGCATATAAAACTTTGCTGCAACAATGCACATGGCACATCCTATGCTTACCGAAGGCGTTGACTACTTGCTAGACTTTTATGCGGTTCTCGGGGTCGCACGGGATGCCAGCGCGGACGACATAAAAGGCGCTTACCGGAAACTCATCCCACAGTACCACGAAGACGTGCTGGCGCGGGCTGCGCCGGAACTGAAAAAGCAAGGGAGGCAGCGGGCCATGATCATCAACCGCGCTTATGAAACGCTTTCTGACCCGGAACGGCGCACCAAATATGATGAGCAGCTCGGCCGCTTTCCGCCGGAGAAAGTAAGTGCGGACGGAAGCATCACCGTAGACATCGTGGCACGACGCGTGGACTTGCATGCTCTTCTAGCTGACAATGACGGCTCGAAGGAGACTAGCTTGCAGAGGATGCGCGAGATGGTAGGCTTCGACCCGGACACGTTTGAGCTGATCGAGCAGCAATATCACAGTACCGCTAACCTTTCGGCGAAATTGAAAAAAGCGTACAAGGAGATGCTGACGAAAAAATACATATACCTTACGCTGCTGGAAAATATCGAGTGGGCCTCAATAGGCATTGTCAACCAGAGCAAACCTAAAATGCTCGTGAATCCAGAAGACTACGTCGCTGCGGTCGAGAAGCAGGTTGCGGATGCCAAGAATGAAATACGGAACAACGCCGATTTGCATCTTGAAGCTGTTTCGGCCGGCCAGGCGGTGCTGGCCATTGCTGGCGGCGTTGAATACACCCGAGAGAAAGTGGCCGGGCGCGAGGCTGCAGCCAAGATACAGCTGGGAGATCTGGCGGTCAGCAGGTTCCTTGAGCGTAGCCGGCCGATAGTGCCGCTGGCCGAGGAGACCTCGCGCGTGCTGGAGCAACTGCTTGACCTGACAGAATGGGAGTATTTCCCGCCGGAACAGGATCTTATGGGCAGCCTGCTGGTTTATCCGACACACAACGGCAACGTGCTAGCCGAAATCCTTTACTGGAAGAAGGGCGGTGACACGTTGGACATGGATGCCCGCGAAGTCGACGGAATCAGCCTGGAATTTCTCAAGTCGGAAAGCAACATGCCAGAAATCAAGAAACAGCTTGACGGCCAGAAAAGCGTCAGCATAGTTTACCTCAACCCCGAAATTGACCTATTGTTGCAGACTGTGCACGTAGCCAACCTGCATTATGGCCGCCTTGAAAGCGAATGATCGGCGGCCAGCGCCTTTCTCCAGTGCATATAAGCCGGAGGAAGAGATATTATCTATGAAAATCCTGGTGACCGGCGGCGCCGGCTTCATCGGCAGCCGCGTGTACGGTCGGTATGTAAGAGAAAAACACTGATGGAGAGCCCTTCACCTTGAAAGACGGCGGATGATCAACTGCATGGCACCAGTCCGTTTGCCGTCAGATATGACTGCAAAAAATCTGCGAGATACTGGTTACCTTTCGCGTTCGGATGCCGGTCATGGCTGGGAAGGATTGAGAATTCTGCGTTCCATCGGCTACGATACTGCGCGTCATGGTCGTCCATCGACACGAAACGTAATCCCAGAGCTGAACTGCGGTTGCGCAGGAAATCATCGTATTGCTTAGCATTAAAATAACTGAAAATCACCAATTCGGATCCCGGAGCGCCGGCAGCGATGGCTTTCAGCGGTTTCTCTGCGTATTCTCCGAGCCATATGGTTTTGTTATAATCTTTGATGGTCGTGAAATATTCCTGCATGGCCTGTTCCGCCGTCACAATTGCTGTTTCACTGTCCTGCCCGGCCGCGGGGCGTGCCTTGCTGTAAGCGGCAAGCATCGGCGTCTGGATTTCGTTTATAATGTCGATATCATCGTTCTTTATGCTGAATATGCTGATGTCGGGGTTATAATACCTGCCCTTTCCAAGGAACAGCTCAACAGAATATGGAAAGTCATAGCCAGGCACGCCGAAGTTTAGCGTTTCTACCTTCTTGGTGCAGTTCAGCAGATTTAGTTTCCCTTGCAGCACATCGGCCATGGTGTCATTGGCATTGAGAAACTGGCCGAAAGTGTATGAGTCGCCAAATAGCGCTATCCGAAACGTGCTATCCGGCTTCTCCCGCGAGTAATTCTGGCTGGCACGCAGGCCGTCGGAATTTATCGAATAAGCCACTGAACCAAAAAGGCGGTTGTTGATAACTTCCTGCGCACCCGGCCTCAGCATATAGTAATAAGACAGGTTGCTTTGCGTCTCCGATGGCGCTACCTGCAAAATAATTTCCTTTGGCGTGGGGATGACGATAACCCTGGGTTCTAAGTATCTGCCGATTACCAAAGTCATGGCAATGGCCGTTATAATGATGAGTGCGATTTCCTTTTTTGTGAAATCGTCTTTCAGGAATGCTGCGATTTTCTTCATGGACATGGCGATGGCCTGTCATTATTGCATTATTTGCTATTTCTATTTTGCCGGTTTAAATCAGCGGATTTGCGTGCTTCGCTGCGCGGGACAGCGATGCGTTGAAAACAGCTTTCCGCATCGTCTAATATAAGCACGGCTGCGAACATTATCTATGAAAATCCTGGTGACCGGCGGCGCCGGCTTCATCGGCAGCCATGTTTGCGACCGGCTGGTCAAGGATGGCCATGCCGTGGTTTGCGTCGACGACCTGAGCCTGGGCCGGGAGGAAAACGTCCAGCAGTTGCGCGGCAGCGGCAAGTTCCTGTTCGTGAAGGCCGATGTCACCGACGCCAAGGCCATGCGCAAGATTTTTGAAACCAACAGCTTTGATGCCTGCTTCCACCTGGCGGCCAACTCCGACATCATGGTGAACGACTTGAACATAGACTACCGCAAAACGTTCCTGACCACGCACGTCCTGCTCGACTTCCTGAAGAGCTACCGTGTCAAGCAGCTGATCTTCACTTCCACTTCGGCCATTTACGGGGAGAAGGCCGGCGCGCTGCGGGAAGACGACGGCCCGCTGCGGCCGATATCGTTCTACGGCGCGTTCAAGCTGGCCTCGGAAGCGATTATTGCAGCCCATGTGCACCAGCACGGACTGCAAGCATGGGTATTCCGCTTCCCGAACGTGGTCGGCAGGCGCTTGACACATGGCGTAATCTATGACTTCATGCGCAAGCTGACCCTCAGGCCTAGCGAGCTGGAGGTGCTGGGCGACGGCAAACAAGAGAAGCCATACCTGCATGTCAGCGAGCTGGTGGATGCGATGCTGTTTGCCTGGAAGAAAGCCAACGGCGACAGCAACGTCTTCAACCTTGGGGCGGACAGCAGCACCACCGTGAAGAGCATCGCCGCGATGGTGGTGCAGGAGATGGGCCTCAAGCCGAAGGTAAGGTACACTGGAGGAGACCGGGGCTGGAAGGGCGACGTGCCGAAATTCGCTTATGATTTGTCACGCATCCATGCGCTCGGCTGGAAAGCGAAAATGGGCTCGAACGATGCGGTCCGGCTGGCGATAAAGGAGCAGCTGGGCAAGGCATAGATGCTGTTTAGTGTGTTTAAATATATACTTAAACATATATAACTTATGCCATTCCGCACGATAACTGTGAAAGAGAAGGTCTATGCAAAGCTAAAGCGGGCCAAACCGACGGGAGAAAGCTTTAGCGATTTTTTCGAGCGGATAACGCAGACAAGAAAACCAAACCTGCTGCGTTATGCCGGGATATGGTCCCTTGACCGGAGCCGGATAGCGGCAATAAAAGAAGAGATACGCAGGAACCGGCAGCGGAGGGACGAGCGGGCCAGCAAATGATAATCCTGGATAGCGACTTCATTATTGACCTTTTCAACGGTATTGAAGCCGCCCGCGAAAAGATAGCGGCGATTCCGGAATCGAACGAGGAGCTGGCCACCACCATATTCAACGCGCAGGAAGTCCTGTACGGGTATGCCAGCACCGGAACGGCCGGCCAGAATTACCAGCACGCCGCAGAATTCTTCATGGAAATAATGGTTATTGGCTATCAGTGGGAGGCAATGGAAAAAACCATGGCCATAAAGAAGCAGCTGAAAGGCAAAGGCTCACCAATCGGCATTTTTGATGAAATGATAGGCGGCATATGTTTAGCGCACGGGGCTTCAATACTGACAAGGAATGTTGAGCATTTCGCCAAAATAGAAGGGCTTAAGATTGTCAAATATTGAGGCGACCGGGCACACTGGACACTTCTATGCAAGCGGTAATCATCGCGGGCGGCAAAGG
>JACQOC010000065.1 GCA_016202785.1 Candidatus Aenigmatarchaeota archaeon | reverse complement strand
GTTCGGCACGGATCAAGTGGGGTCAAGCACCATGACGCACAAGCGGAACCCGATAACCTTTGAGAACATCAAAAGCTTGTGGAAGGCGGCCATGCCCAGGATGGCAACTTTTTATGCAGACCAAATCAGCGAGCACCAGCGCGACCTGACTAATTCGGCCAGCGCGCGCTTCGTGCCGGAAACCTTGGCCATGTTCTTCATCGCCAGCGTGCGCATGCGCAAGGCATTGGAAAAGCTGGCCGTTGACAAGCAACGGATGCGCAGCAATGCCCTGCTGAATGCCGGCATGATTGCGGCTGAGCCGCTGTACATACTGCTGGCCGCACACGGCCACAGCGATGCTCACGAGCAAGTGCGCCGCCTCACTATGGAGGCGCAGAAAAGCGGCCGGCCGCTGGTTGAGCTGGCCTTGGCTGACGCGGAGCTGAAACCATTCCTAGCCAAGCTCAAGCAGGACCAGCTTGAGGTCTTGCGCAACCCGGAAAAGTACACCGGCATAGCGGCACAGAAAGCGGAAAATGTCTGCCGGCACTGGGAACGGGAGTTAAAGCTCAAGTGAGTTATTGTATATCTGTGCCATCCCATTCTGCATGGAATTGCCGCAGAAAATTTTGCATGTAACGCTGCCGCTGCTCGGCTATCTTTTTTGCGGTTGCAGTATGCATCCTTTTCTACAATAAAAGCAGCTTCTCGTGGAAGTGGTTGATGGAGGTGGTGTCTGATTTCTTATATTCGTCGAAGGAAGCATGCAACACTGGCCGCCGCTCCGGGTCATGGATCGGGTTGCCAAGCTTGGCCCCGGTCGCAAAGCAGCGCGCGATGCCTATGGCGCCTAAGGCGTCCAGCCGATCCGCATCCTGCACCACCCTGGCCTCAATGGTATCAGCATTGTCGGCGACCTTGGCGCCCTTGAACGAGACCTGACCGACGATGCGGCAGACGTGTTCAACAACTTGCTGGTCAACCGGCAACTGCGCTAGCCAGGCCTTGGCCGCCTCTGGCCCGTTGTCCATATTGCCGGCATGGAACTTCCAGTCGGCAATGTCATGCAGAAGCGCGGCCAACTGGACGACGAACAGGTCAGCTTTTTCCTGTTTGGCCAGGCGCGTTGCGATTTGCCAGACGCGGTAGGTATGCCACCAGTCGTGGCCGGTTGCTTCATTTTGCAGTCTGGCCCTGACGAAGTCCGCAGTTTTGGCTATTGTTTCAGCGTCATTATGTGTGGTGTCGTCAGCTATTGGCATTGCTCTCATCTCGTCATGATTTCGATGCCGTCGCGGTGCTTAAGCTTGTAATCCTTGCCGACGGCTTGCTTGGTCCGTATGTCGACCGCCTTGACGAAACCGTCACCGATGTCGGTGTGCAGGCGGTAGGCGAAATCAAGAGCGGTAGAGCCTTTCGGCATGATAAAGCAGTCCGGCAGCACGTTGCCCTTGCTATCAGTCATCTTCGCCCCGGCCGGGAACACACAAACGCAGCCAAGCAGCTCCAGCACGGCCTTGTTCAAAACCTCCTGTACACCAGTAGAGCCGAAATCAGCCAACACTTTGCTTATCTGACCCAAAGCCTGGCGCTGCGCTTCATTCAACGGTTTCTTGGCTTCGAAGGTCGAGTCGCCCGGCACATAGCTGATCAGCCCGGCGCGGTCCGCTTCCCGCAGGGCCAGCTCGCCATCCGCAAAGCACGGCACAATCGGATAGTCAAATTCTTGTTTAACCCGCTCAAAATTGGCCCGGCCATTCGGCCTATCTACCTTGTTAGCTGCGATGATCATCGGTTTGGTGTGGCGCCGCAGCGCTCGGGCGAACTGGAGCAGTTGCTGGTCATCCCACTGAGTCGGCCGGCTGGTGTCCAGGTTAGATTTCAGCACGACGTAGCTGACGTCATCTTTGGTCACCTTCAGGCCGGAGAACTGCTTCGCGATGGCTTCTTCGAACTTGCCCTTCTGCGCTTCCAAAGTACGGGCAAACACGTTCCAGGCCTTCTTCAGCATGCCTAGATACCATAGGTCTAATTCCTTTTCGATGATGCCGATGTCCGCGCCCGGGTAGAAGCCAACAGCTGGTTTGCCTTCGCTATTGGTCTCGCCGGACATGTCCACGACATGAATAAGGACGTCAGCACTGGCCAGGTCGCTAAGAAACTCGTTGCCCAAACCTTTGCCCTGGCTGGCGCCTTCGACCAGGCCGGCCACATCCAACAGCTCGAACGGCACGAAGCGCCATTTGCCTTTCACATAGCCTTCCCTAGGATTACTGATCTTGCCGAATTCCGGTGCCAGATCCTCGATCTTCACGCACGCTATACCGCGGTTCGGCTTGATGGTCGCAAACGGATAGGATGCGATCAGCGCATCGGCTAAAGTTGCGGCGCGGAAGAACGTGCTCTTGCCTACATTGGGCCTGCCTACAAGACCGATGAGCATAACATTAGAGTAGAAAAGTTGCTTATAAGCGTGGCCAATGGTTTAAGTCATTGGATTTTGCAAGCTAGTAGCTGCTGGCCGTTGAGGTAGCCGTGATACGTTTCCCCGCTGGCAATTTTGCCGATGCCGGCCGGAGTGCCAGTGAAGATCACATCGCCTCGTTCCAAAGTGAAGTATTTGGACGCGTGGCTGATGATGGCCGCAAAGCCAAACGTCATGGCTTTGGTGTTGCCTTTCTGCACCACTGTGCCGTCGCGTTCCAGGTGGAATCCAATTGCCTCCAGTTGCGGAATTTCGCTTATAGGCATCCAAGAACCTAGGCAGGCAGAGCTATCGAACGACTTCGCTATCTCCCAGGGCAGGCCCTTGGCCTTTTGGCTGGCCTGCAGGTCGCGGGCGGTGAAATCAATGCCGACCGTGACGGCATCAATATGTGATAGCGCTGCCTTGGCCGGTATCCGGCTGCCGCCTTTGCTGACCCGCAAAACTATCTCGGTCTCATAATCGATGTGTTGCGAGAAATCCGGGTGATGGAACGGCATGCCACCGGTGAGCAAGGCCGATGCCGGCTTCAAAAACAGCACCATGCCGCCCGGCACGGCGTTGCCCAGCTCGTGCACATGCGCCAGGTAATTGCGAGCGATGCAGATGATTTTCATAGGCTAAGTGACGATTTCCGCTAACCGATGTTCGGCAAAGGCCCGCTTGATTTCCATTGCCGTCCTTTCGCCCGGCGAGACGTGGCGGCCATACTTGTAAGTGGTGTATGGCGAGAATGACTCCAATACCGGTGAACCAGGCATGCGCATGCTGACATCAAAAACGACGAACTCCAGATCCTTGGTTATGGAACCCTGCAATGCAAAGGTGCCAAGCATGCCCGGTGGGTATTCCGCTTTTGCTGCTTTGACGAAGTTTTCGCCAGCCACGAACACCTTCTCCAGCAAGCTCTCGCGCATGGTTGCCGGCATATGCCCGACCTCTATGTTCTGCGTGGCCCGTTTTATTTCCAGTTGCTGCTCGGCCGGCAAGTGCAAGATGCCGTCCAAGTCGCTTTGGATGCGCCGGTCGAAGCCCAGCAGCTCCAGCTCCTGCTGCAGCGGCGAGAAGAAGAAGTTGGCGTTGAAATACGCGCCGACCACGAACTCCTCAATGACCGCCTTGCTGGCGTCCTGCACGGCGACCATGCCGGTCCGCATCCGCTCCTGCAGCTTGTTGCGGTACTCGGCCGGGCTGGCGGCGTAAAAGAAGGCCCGCTCCAGCTTGCGCCCGGCTTCCGGCACCTTCACGATGCACAGTCGGTCGATCTCGTCCGGGTTGGCAAACCGGCGTGGCGTGCTGATCTTGGCCTGTTCCAGCAGGTAGTATTGGTTGCGCTGCACATCCCGCTCCTCGGCGCGCAGCATGCTGCGGCTGCCGAACAGCGGGACATCAAACTTGGCCTCGATGTTGTCATAGCCGACGTACACGGCAAAGGAGCGGTTGGGGACGAATATGGTGCCGGCCGCGTGCAAACGTTCCAAGTTTTTGCGCTCGACTATTTCCTGGAATTTGTCGACCAGCACGATGTCATCGAACAGGTTGCGGTAGTGTTTGGCATAGGTCTGCTCGCGCCCTTTCTGGCAAAAGACCATGGTGCGGCAGCCCTGCTTCTTGGCGCCGCTGGCTATCTCCAGTGCTGAGTGGCTGCCGAGCATGCCGATGCTGAAGCTTTGGTAACTTGCCGCAATCCTTCCCGCATCCGCAGTGGAGACCATGCATAGTATTGGCGCACGTCTTAAATTGCTTCATGCTTCCAGCTAATAACCCGCTAAGCAAACACACGCAGAAATTCACGCAAATAATATTCTTCATCGATTTCAGTCACCACTTTGACTTCGCCTGCAGTCGGTGTGCATGAGCCCCGCCGTCCTCCGGTCGTTTCAACCTGTATGCACATGCCTTCTGTTTTGGCCTCTTTCTGGTCAAGCGCAATCATCGCAGCCAACGGGTCATAAAGCACGGCGCCGCCAAACGCTGGTTCATAGTCTGCCAAGTATGGTTCCAGCATCGCTTTCATGGCCTTCACTTCCGTTGTTTCCGGCAGGCTATCCAGCTGCCGACGCGTGAGCACCAGCTTCCGGCACACGTCAAGGGGGACAAGGGTAATGTCAAGACCGCTGGCCAAAACCTTTGCCGCCGCATCAGGATCAACGTAGAAATTGAATTCGGCATATTCAGTAACATTGCCACCGTCGCGCACGGCCCCGCCCATGATGACGTATCGCGCGCCTGCCATCTGCTCCCCGTAACGGCCCAGAGCTAGCGCGATGTTAGTGAGCGGGGCAAGCGCAAGAATTGTGATGCCGGCATTGCTGCTGACCGCTGCACCAATTTTATATTCAGCCAGGCCGTCAAGGCACGCTTCTGGCACGCCTTCGATATTTCCAAGGCCGGCATGCCCGTGAGATTTTGCGGTATAAAGTTCTTTGGCCAGCGGCCGTGCCGCGCCTGAATAGACCGGGGCTTGCGCTTCCAACAGTCCAAGGACATATTTTGTGTTCTTTGTCGTGTTGGCAACCGTGGCATTTCCGCAAACCGTCGTAACTGCTTCGATTTCGCACTTTCCACATTTCCCCAGGTACAGCAGGGCGAGGGCATCATCAACCCCGGTGTCCACATCTATCAGCATCTTTTCCATACGATATCAGAGAAACGATGACGCTGCAAGTATTAGGAAATAACGTGGGATGCCTAGCGATAAGGATCAGTATTTGAGTTTTAGGAGGTGTAAGTGCTCCGGCAACATTAGGCTGAGGCGAATAAGTTTTGCGTTCTTTTTAAGCCCGCCTGGCATATGCTACTATGTGTGGCATCGTCGGGGCTATCAATGCAAAGGACGCTGCCCCGCTAATCTATGCCGGTTTGCTGGCGCTGCAGCACCGCGGCCAGGACTCGGCCGGCATGCTCACTTCTGACGGCCAGCAAACCTATGCCAAGAAAGGCACTGGTCTCGTTTCCAGCATTTTTGCCAGCGGCCTGGAGCAGCTGAAAGGCAGCATGGGCATCGGCCATACCAGGTATGCGACTGCCGGCTCCTCTTTTGACCTGGACACCCAGCCGTTCCACCTGGACGGCAAGCTGCAGATAGCGATCAGCCATAACGGCAACATCGTCAACACCGAAGAGCTGAAAGGCCAGGTGAACGGCAAGATGCGGTCAACCGCAGATACCGAGCTGATCCTGCACATCTTTTCCGAATACCTGCACAACGGCAACGGCCAGGCCAGTTTTGTCGAACAGATTTTTGCCGCGGTTGGCCACATCATGCAGGCGGTCAAGGGCAGCTACTCGATCGTGATGATGGTGCAGGGCCACGGCATGCTCGCATTTCGTGACCCGTTGGGCATAAAGCCGTTACTGATCGGCAGCCGCAATAACTCCTACGTATTCTGTTCCGAGACGGTGGCACTGGACGCCATCGGCTACGCACTGCACAGCCAACTGCAGCCGGGCGAAGCTGCGTTCGCGGACAACACGGGCCAGCTGTACCGCCGGCAAATCGGCCAAGATAAGCATGCTCCGTGCATGTTCGAATGGGTGTATTTTGCCCGGCCGGATTCCACCCATGAAGAGCGCAGCGTATACGCGGCGCGCGAGGAGCTGGGCAGGTTGCTGGCCCGGCAGTGGCGCAAGACCGGCCGGCAGCTGGACGTGGCCATCCCGGTGCCGGACACCTCCAGGCCGGCAGCCAGCGGCTTTGCCGAGGAGCTGGGCATAGCGCTGCGCGAGGGCCTGATCAAGAACCGTTATGTCGGCCGCACCTTCATCATGCCGAGCCAGGTGAAGCGGGCGGCAGCGGTGCAACTCAACCTGAACCCGATCCGGCCGACCATCGAGGGCAAGCGGGTTGCGGTCATCGACGACAGCATCGTGCGCGGCACGACGTCAAAGCGCATCGTGCAGATCGTGCGCGCAGCGGGCGCCAAGGAAGTGCATTTTTTCGTCACCTGCCCGCCGATCAAGTGGCCGTGCTTCTATGGCATCGACATGTCGACCCGCGCCGAGTTGATTGCGGCCGGCAAATCGGTCGAAGACATCCGGCAGTTCATTGGCGCCGACACCTTAACCTATCAGACGCTGGACGGCCTGCAGCAGGCGATTGGCAGAACGGCATTATGCTCGGCCTGCCTGACCGGCGCTTACCCGACCGGCATAAACGCCGGCGACATCGAGCGCCTGGAAGGCCGGCGCAGCACCGAGCGCGCGGCCAACTGCTGAATTGCTTGCTCGGAGTTTTGCGCACAGCGCTATTAAAATAGCCGGGACATATCAGCTATGGGCATGAACACGCTTTTGGTCGGCAGCGGGGCCAGGGAGCATGCATTGGCGCGGTCCTTGGCCGCCAGCGGCGCAAAAATTCTAGCGTATATGGGCAACCGCAACCCCGGCATTGCCAAGCTCAGTGTTGACAGCACGGTCGGCAGCCTGGCCGACGCGCCCGCCATTGCCGCCTACGCGCAGCGCCACCGAGCGGAAATGGCCGTCATCGGGCCGGAACTGCCGCTGGAAAAGGGCGTTGCGGACGCACTTTGGGCGGCGGGCATACCATGCATCGGGCCACGCAGGCTGGCGGCACGCATCGAGACCGACAAGTCGTTTGCCCGGCAGCTGCTCGAGCAGCACAAGATCGATGGCCGGCTGGCGCACCAAGTTTTTGCTGATGCGCAGGCCGCTGCTGACTTCATCGACGCGTTTGGCAAGCCAGTGGTGGTAAAACCATTGGGGCTGACCGGTGGCAAGGGAGTCAAGATTGTTGCTCCCGGCATAGCCGGCCAGCTTAAGGATCTGGAGGCAGCCAAGCGCTATGCGCGAGATGTCATTGAGAAAGCGGTCAGCGGCCAGGGCAAAGTGCTGGTCGAGGAAAAATTGGACGGGCAGGAGTTCACCTTGCAAGCCTTTGTCGACGGCCGGCACGTGGTGCCGATGCCGGCTGTACAGGACCATAAGTTTGCGTTTGAAAACGATAGCGGGCCGTTCACCGGCGGCATGGGGAGCTATACCGGCCCCGGCCACCTGCTGCCGTTCCTGACCGAAGCAGAATATGCCCACGCCGTCGCGATACTGGAGCAAGTGGTAGCAGCTTTGGCCGAAGATGGTCTGGAATACAAAGGCATCCTGTACGGCGGCTTCATGCTTACCGGCACAGGCCCCAAGGTGCTGGAGTTTAACGCTCGCTTTGGCGACCCGGAAGCGATGAACGTGCTGGCCTTGCTGGAGACCGATTTCTTGGAGATATGCCAGGCCATAACGGGCGGCAGCTTGAAAGCGGTGCGATTCCGGAACGCGGCGACGGTGTGCAAGTACGTGGTGCCGGAAGGCTATCCGGACAGCCCGACTAAAGGCCAGGAAGTCGTTGCCAAGGACGATCAGAACACCTATCTGGCGGCGATCGACCAGTTGGACGGCAAGCTGATAATGGCTGGGTCCAGAGCCGTCGCCTGCCTGGGAGTCGGCCAAGAGATTGCCGCGGCGGAGCGCTTGGCCGAGCAGTTGGCTACCGGTATCAAAGGTAAGGTTTACCACCGGCGTGACATCGGGACGACCCGCCTGATCCAGCAACGGGTGCAGCATATGGACAAGCTAAGGGCCGCCGTCCGGGAGCGGAAGGCGGTACTACGCAAACAGATAGCGGCACAGCTGGAGCAGCTGCCGGAAGGCGACCGGAGCGGCAAAAGCGCGGCAGCATGCGCGCACCTGCAGCGGCTGCCAGGCTATCGAAACGCCAAATCCATCCTCTTTTACGTTTCGGCCGGCACTGAAGTGCATACCCATGACCTGATCATGCAAGCGGTTAAAGCCGGCAAGCAGGTTGTTGTTCCATCGGTCAATGCGCAACAGCAGGTGCTGGAGCTGGCGGAGATCAAGTCTTTTTGGGAACTGGCGCCCGGCAACTATGGCATCCTCGAGCCCAAGCCGGAATACCGCCGGCCGTTTGACCCCGGCAGGGCGGAACTGGCCATCATTCCCGGCCTGGCGTTCGACTGGAACGGCAACCGGTTGGGCCGGGGCAAGGGCTATTTTGACCGGCTGCTGCCGCAATTGCACTGCCCGAAAATAGCGTTAGCCTATGCGGCGCAACTAGTCGAAGTGGTGCCGGCAACGTTCCGTGACGCGCGGGTGGACAAGATTGTGACGGAAAGCGGCGTCATTGAGTGCAACTCTGGCTGAGCAAGGGCTTGGCTGCGGTTTATATTCCAACCATCCATAACTGTTCCGGATATGGCAACCGCCCTACTCAGCGTCGCGGACAAAGACGGCATTGATCGGCTGGCGGCCGGGTTGGCGCGCCTAGGCATTGCGCTCATCGCCACCGCCGGCACCCAGCGCCGGTTGGCCGCAAAAGGCATAACAGCAACTGCCATCGAAACGGTTACCGGCTTCTCTGACCTGCTGGGCGGGAGAGTGAAAACCCTACACCCGAAGGTCATGGCCGGCATTTTGGCAGACCGGGACGATAAGCAGCACTTGCAGCAATTGGCGGAGATTGGCGCGGTTCCCATCGACATCGTGGTCGCCAACCTCTACCCGTTCGAAACTGCGGTTGCCGGGGGCAAGCCTGAAGCTGATATAATCGAGAACATCGATATCGGCGGCGTGTCTTTGGTCCGGGCCGCGGCCAAGAATTATCGGCACGTTGCGGTCCTTATCAACAGCCGGCAGTACGACGCCTTTCTGGCTGAAGCGAAGAAGGGCAGCAGCCTCGCGACCAGGAAGCGGCTGGCCGCAGAGGCGTTCGCATACATAGCGCATTATGACGCGCTGATCGCCGCCCATTTCCGGACGGAAGCATTGCCGCACTATCTGGGCCTGGCGCTGCGCAAGGAAGCTGACTGCAGGTATGGGGAAAACCCGCACCAACAGGCAGCAGTTTATGGCCTGCTGCCAGGCATCCGGCCCGCACTGGTGGCCGGCCAGCTGCACGGCAAGGCCATGTCGTACAACAATTTTGCCGATTCCGACACGGCCTTGGCCATCGTGTCGGGTTTTGTGCCGGCGGCGGCGGCGATCGTCAAGCACGAGAACGTGTGCGGCTTCGCGCTCGGCCAGGACATCAGCCAAGCATTCCGCCGCGCGCTGGACTGCGACAAACTGAGCGCGTTCGGCGGCATCATCGCCCTCAACCGCGAATGCGACAGCGGCACCGCCCGGCAAATAACGGCTTTCTACAACGAGGTGGTCATCGCACCATCCTTTGCGGCGGAAGCGCTGGCCGCGCTCAAGAAGAAAAGCAACCTGCGGATCATCCAGGCTGGCCGACAAGACAGGCATGGCTACAGCCTGCACACCATTGCCGACGGCATGCTGGTGCAGGAAAGTGACCAATTAAAGATCGACATCAGCAAGGCGGAGAAAGTCTCCAAAGCGCAACCGAATGCTGCGCACTTGGCTGACCTGGAGGTTGCTTGGCAAGTTGCCAGGATGCTGAAAAGCAATGGGATTGCGATCGTGAAGGGCCAGGCCACGGTCGGTATCGGGGCGGGCCAGCCAAGCCGCATCGGCTCGGTGCAAATTGCTTGCACCCATGCCGGCGCCAAGGCGAACGGCGCGGTGCTGGCATCGGACGGTTTCTTCCCGTTCCGCGATTCCATCGACCTGGCGGCCAAACATGGCATAAAAGCCATCATCCATCCCGGCGGCTCGCTCAAGGACAAAGAGGTGGTGCAGGCAGCTGACGAGCATGGCATCGCCATGCTCACGACCGGCACGCGGGCGTTCCGGCATTGAGTGTGCGATGCAGCCAGGCGCCAAACCCCGGTGTTTTTATGGAATCATTCGATAAATGAAAGCATGTTTGAGGTCCTGCTCTTGCTGGGCCTGGTCGCGCTGGTCGGCCTGGCCAGCCGCTGGGTGTTTGAGCATACCCGCATACCTGAAACGGCCATCCTGCTTTTGGTCGGCCTGGCGCTTGGCCCACTCGGCCTCATCACCTATTTCGGCCTGCCGCGCATCGACCCGGCCTATTTCGAAAGCGTGACGCCGGTCCTTGGCGCAGCGGTAATCACGTTCCTGGTGTTCGACGCCGGCTTCCGGCTGAACGCCAAAGCGCTGTCCGCCAGCATGCCGTTCGCGCTGCCTTTTGCGTTGGCCAACGTCGTGCTGTGCATCGCCTTGCTGGCTGCCATCCTGCGCCTTGGCCTTGGCTGGGGCTTGGGCGCCTCGCTATTGTTGGCCGCGGTTCTCGGCGGGCCATCGCTTGCCGCGATGCGCTCCATCCTGCCGTTCGTCCGGTCCAGCGACTATACCAGAAACGTTCTGTACCTGGAAGGCACCCTAGCCACCCTGGTAACGGCCATCATCGCCATCACCATGATGCAGTACGGCTCGCTCGCAACGCGGGATTACAGCGAGCTGTTGCGCACCGTTGCCGCATCCTTTTCCGTCTCACTGATGCTCGGGCTGGTGCTCGGCCTGCTAATACTTTGGGCCATGGCGCACTTCAAGATCAAGAAGTTCGGCTACCTGATGACCTTCGCCACGCTGCTGGTGCTGTATTTCATCGACTTCAACGTGCTTGGCGGCATCGGCATATTATCGATAGCGGTCATCGGTTTCGTGCTGGGCAATGCGCCGGCCATGCTGAGGCTGTTCACCAAAAAAGTCTCGTTCGAGGTCGAGGAGTCGTTCAGCTCGCTGCAGAACGAGATGGGGCTGTTCATCAGCACTTTTTTCTTCGTATACCTTGGCCTGATCTTCCGGCCGGAAGGGCTGACCGCAGCCAACCTGAGCTACGCTGGACTGCTGTTGCTGGGCATCCTGCTGGCGCGCCTGCTGGCCGTGCTCGCCGCCCGCAAGCTCGGGCATGCGCAGCACCAGGAAGACTTGCTGCTGGCCAGCATGATGCCGCGCGACCTGCTGAGCGCAACGCTGGCCGCGTTTGTCGTCGCCTTCCCGGCCTTCGCGCGCTTCGACATGGAGCCGATACTGCTGGTCATTGCCAGTACCACCATACTGACGTCGCTGGGCGTCAACCTGTACGAGGCCAAGTTGCGCAACGCGTTCACGTTCCGGCGCGAGCTCACGCTCAAAGACGGGCGCACGGTGCTGGTGCGCAGCTTTGCCCGAGACGACATCGGCAAGGTCGGCAAATTCCTGAACGAGATGGTGAAGGAAGGTGCGTTGATTGCTTTAGACCAGAAGCTGAGCCAGAGCGAGGAGAAGGAGAGCGGCCTGCAAAGCCTGGCCCGCATCAACCGCGGCGAGCTGCTGCTGTGGGTCGGCGAGCATGAAGGCCGGATTGTGGCCAGGGCAGTTGCGGAAAAAATGCCGCGGCGGGAGCGCGACAACGTTGCGCTCAGCCTGTACGTGGCCAAGGAGTTCAGGGGCGTCGGCCTGGGCTCTAGATTGCTGCGCCTGCTTATCACTGAGGCCAGGCGCATGTTCCGGCCGCACAACCTTTACCTTACCGTGTATTCCAACAACCAGCGCGCCATCCGGCTGTACCAGCGCGAGGGTTTTGCCAAGGTCGGCGTGCTGCCCGGCTGGATGCGGCATGAGAACCGATACCTGGACCGGGTGTTCATGGTCTATAAAGGCAAACGCTAGACAGCGGTTGCCGGCATGGGTTTATATCTGCCGGCAATGCATGTTCAATATATGGTCGTGTGCCTGATCGCGCTGCCGATCCTTTTGGTGTTGGGCATTTTTTCCGCAAAGTATCGTCAGCTGGCCAGGCAGGCCATTGATTGCGCTATCCGGAAGGTAACGTTCCGGCCGTGCGACCTGACGCTCGAGCAGAAGCTGAAGAAGATGGTATTCGGCAGCATAATGCGGCACAACCATAGGCTAGCGCTGTTCGTGTTCGGCAACTTCGAACGGCTGTCGCTGGCCTTCGGCCTGCTCATGCTGCTCAGCGTCGCTGGCGTGGGCGTCGGCCTGTACAACCTCGCGGCCTACGGCAACTGCAACGGCCCGAACACTAGCGCGTTCTGCGTGTTCAGCCCGGAGACCTATGGATCGGGCATCGACATCTTCGGCCTCCGGCTGTTTGAGGCCAGGCATTCCCCGTCTGAGATATCCATGGTCGAGCTGGGCGACGCGCCGGCCATCGGCATGCCTGACGCGCCGATACAAATAATAGAAGTCGGCTGCTTCACTTGCCCATACACCCGGGCCGCTGAGCCGGTAGTGGCCGAATTCCTGGCC
>JACQOC010000064.1 GCA_016202785.1 Candidatus Aenigmatarchaeota archaeon | reverse complement strand
GTTTCGGTTTCCAGGTTTCCGAACTTGTCGAACATTTTGCTGTTCTTGCCGGCTTCGGCAACTATCAAGTCAATTAGCTCTGGCTCGCGCAGCGCCTGGAATGCCGGATTGCCTTCCGCATTGTCCAAGTCCTTCCATTTGCCGCCCATGGAATTGAGGTAGTGGCGTTCAGCGAAGCATTGGAACAATTTCCGGTAGCCAGGGCTGATATCGTTGAATGTGGCAATTTGCCCGGTCGCGATCCCATTGAAGAACCCTTCTATATCGTTTAGGGTTTTGCTGGAAAACGATTCCCGCCATGCGGCAAACAGTTCATGGTCAAACCTGCCCGTGCCGGCGCGCATCCCGCTTAAAATGCCGGCGTAGAGTGTGACATCGCTGCGCTGGTCAGTGTCTAGGCTATACCCGGCCGTCGCGGTCCCCATGAGCCATGGAAAGGTGCTGATTGGCGCGGCTAGGGCATGCATTAGTTCGCGCGGGCTGGCGTCTTCCAGATTCCTGACGGTCACCAGCTTGATGCGCGGCTCCGGGAAGTCTGCTGCAGCCCGGTAAACGAAATCGCCGGCCAGGATGCTGACGTTGCTGGCCAGTTTGCCCGTGCCAACGTTGGCGTCGAATGTGGCAGCGTATATGTGGGAAACGGTTGCAGCGATATCGCGCATGACGGTACGCGATTCGCTTGCGGTAAAACTCCTGGCCTCACTTCCCGGCCGGTTCAAGTAAAAATAGTCCGCATCCGGCCCTATGTCGTCTCCATACATCAGTTCGTGATATCCGTCTAGGTATTCGGTGAAGATGATCGGTATCGATGGCCTTCCCAGGACTTCGATGCACTGCGGTTCTCCTATCGCTTTTGGCGTATACATGGGAACTGCGCTGCCTTGCAAGTATTTCAGGTTGGCATGGTCCCGCAACACGGTCTGACCCAATGCGCTGTCTGACGAGTCTCTGGCGATCTGCATTATCAGCGGCTGGATTTCATCTTGGATAGGTTCTATCAGGAATACGAGCGTGTATTTCCCGGCCTGGTAATAAAGCAGGTTTATATGTT
Organism: Candidatus Aenigmatarchaeota archaeon; assembly: GCA_016202785.1. GTDB lineage: Archaea > Aenigmatarchaeota > Aenigmatarchaeia > QMZP01 > QMZP01 > JACQOC01. Next base: position 1,228 of record JACQOC010000064.1, on the reverse strand, counting down.
TCGGAACCTTGCTGCAGCCCGCCTCGTATGCTTTGCTGATCAGCTCCTGCAGCCACTGATCGTCATGCCTTAAGTCGTGTAGAATGTTGTCCGCCCCGAATGGCCTGGCGAAGCAATCGCTATTGGTGAAGGCCTCTACTACATAATGCCTTCCCGGCCTTATGATCATTCGAATAGTGGGCAGCAATCAATTTATGTAACTCTGTTTTTTTGCTGACGCTTTTTAAAGCTTGCGCTAGCCCGTGAAACAAAAAGAAAAAGCAGCCCTTACTTCCTCAGCAAAATGTCGATGGTCGACACGTTCAATTTGCGGCCGTTCTGGTCCTGCACCTGGTCGGTGCCGATTTGCACTTCCGGGCGCGCATCCTTCACGAACTTGTTGCGCACCGCCTCGACCACGTCGACCGCTATCGATATCGAGCGGCCGCGGGCCTTGACCCTGACTTCGCTGTTGTTGCTGAACTGCGTCATCACCGCGAGCACATAGCTCATGGTCGGCTTCTTGCCAACGTAGATGACGTTCTCATCCCGGGGCGCGCGCCGCGGTTGGTTAACCGGCGCAGGCGCCTTCTGCGTCTCTGTCATGCCATACCTCCTGGTTTTTTTGATGCTTCTGAATCGCTGTGGAACGTTTCACGCCACGACCGTTGGCGTGTACGGCCCTGGTTGATAATTGCCCGGGGCTTATTTAAAGGTTTCCGGCCGTTTTTTCCATGGCGGCAAGCAGCAATTGCAGCGTTTCGGCCAGCCTTGGAACGGTTTGGTAACCCTTGATTTCTGCCGGCCTGATCCATGCTAGACCGTCATGCTCCCAGTCCAGCTTGATGCCGGTGCGGCGCGCGGCAAACAGGAAGGCAGCGACCTGCCAGTCGATGCCCAGCTGCCGGTCCGGGGTCGACACGGCCGCGCTGGCCAGGATGTGCAGCTCCTTGCGGCCGATGCCGGTCTCTTCTTGCACTTCGCGCAGGGCAGCCTGCAGCGCCGTCTCATTGGGCTTTATGTAGCCGGAAACGCCGGCCCACTTGCCGCGGTAGCTGCCGACCAGTTCGCTGCGCTTGAGGATTAACACCTTGCCGCCGTGCATGAGGATGGCTGTGGCGATTTTCTTGGCTTGCATCAGCATTATTGGCGCGGCTAAATATTTGCTTTGCCGTCCCCAGCCTCGGGCAGCGTTTATTAGCCGCCTTGGCAAGAGTCAAGCATGGACTACGACGCGTTGAAGCGGGCC
>JACQOC010000063.1 GCA_016202785.1 Candidatus Aenigmatarchaeota archaeon | reverse complement strand
TGCAGTTCCATCCGGAAGTCCTGCACACCGAGAGAGGCATCGAAATCCTCAGCAACTTCGTGTTCGGCATCTGCCGCTGCAAGGCGGAATGGAAGATGGGCAACTACGCGGAAGCGATGGAGAAGGAAATCAAGGAGACGGTCAAAAACGGCCACGCGCTGGCGCTAGTGAGCGGCGGCATAGACTCGGTCCTAGCCTGCCTGCTGGCCGGGAAGGCGCTAGGCAAAAGGCTGCACGCGATCCATATGGACACCGGCCTTTTGCGCAAGGACGAGAGCCGGCTGGTGAAACAATCATTGCAGAAGCTCGGCATCGGCCTCGAGGTCGTCGACTGCAGCCAGGCGTTCCTGGCCGCGCTAGCGGACGTGCACGAGCCGGAGGAGAAGCGCAAGATCATCGGCGACCTATTTGTCAAGGCGTTCGAGGCAGAAGTCGGCAAGCTGGGCCTAGACATCGGCAAGACCTACTTGGTGCAGGGCACCTTATACACAGATTTGATCGAGAGCGGCAAGGGCAGCGGCGACAAGGCCGACAAGATCAAGACCCATCATAACGTAGCCTCGCCCTTGATAGAGAAACTTAGGCAGGAAGGCCGGGTGATTGAGCCGAACCGCGACATTTTCAAGGATGAGGTGCGGAAGCTGTCAGCCATGCTGGGCATACCGAAGGGAGTTTACTCGCGGCATCCGTTTCCCGGGCCAGGGTTGGGCGTAAGGATAATCTCCAACCTGGGTTACGTCGGCGACTGGAAAAAAGGCATAGAGGACTGCCGCAAGATCGCCAAAGAGCATGGCTTCGAAATAGCCGTGTTGCCCGTCAAGTCGGTGGGAGTGCAGGGCGACGCAAGGACCTACAGGAACGTGGCCATGCTCACCGGCAAGCAGGACTGGAAGGGCATGCGTAAGGCCTGCGAACGGATGGTCAAGACCACACGGCAAGTGAACCGGGTGGTCTACGTGCTGCAGGCTGAGCAGGAGATCCCGCAACGGAGCGCGGAGCGGCTGTGCCAGCTGTCGCTCGGTAAGGAGCACTTGGATTTGCTCCGGGAGGCGGACAGCATAGCCAATAGTGTATTGGCCGAGAGCGGCCTATACGACCGGGTCAGCCAGATGCCGGTCGTGCTGTTCCCGGGAATAAGCAGGCCGTGGGTCTGCATCCGGGACGTTGCTACCGAAGACTTCATGACCGCACGGCCGTTGGAGAAGCCGGGGGAAATGCCCTGGGCCTGCCTGCAGGAAATGGCGGAAAAGATCATGGCCAGCAAGGAAATCGAGGCGCTCGGCGGCGTCGAGGGCGTGTGCATCGACATTACCGACAAGCCGCCGGCCACGATAGAATGGGAGTAGTCAGGTTTTCCTGACCACCTGGAATATATTTCTGCGCTGCCAAGCAAAGGCAGTGGTGGTATGTCCCAACCAAAGAACTATTGCAGGATTTGCAGAAAGTATTAGCTAGGTGCCTGAACCGCAACCAGCTGCTGATTTTAAGACAGGTCGGCAAAGGCAACTGCCCGACCATCACCGCAACCATCCGGCAACTGGCCAAGGAGAGCAGCGTCTCCATATCAACCCTCAAGCTGAACGCCAGCATCCTGCAGGAACTGAACCTGATAATCTTCAGCAACTATTCAGCGGTCCAGCTCACCGACTGCGGCCATTTGGTGCTTGACATCCTGGAGGGCGGGCATGAGCTATAGGCAACTGGAGCGCTTGGCCGACGGCCATATCGGCGTCATCGGCTTGGGCAAACTGGGCCGGCGCATAGCCTTGCGCCTGTACCAGGAAGGCTATCCGGTCATCGGCAGCGCTAGACATGGAATGGAGCTGGAAGGCATTGAAACAACGACTGACAACAGTTACCTTGCCGAAAAATCCAGCATCATCGTGGTGGCGGTCAAGCAGCCGGACTTTTTCCAAGTGGCTGAGGAGATAAGAGCATATGCGGACGGCAAATTGCTGCTATCGGCCATGGCCGCGTTCGAACTTGCAGGCATTGACAACACTTTGCCCGCAAGGAATGCACGCATCATGACCAACCTTGAGTATGCACGGGGTAATGGCAGCTCCGGCTATTGCCTGGGTTCCAGGTGCACGGCCATGGATGAGATTGCGATCCAGGAAATACTTTCAGCTGGCGGAGATTGTTACCGCTTGCGGGAAGAGGAGATGCGTGACATGACGCTCGACAGTGGCTGCGCCCTGGGATTCGTGGCCAAAGTAACGGAATATTTCCTGGCGGCAAGCGACCAGCTGGGCATGCTGAAGAGCCTCAGCCAGAAACAGAAGCGGCGCATCTATGGCCGCCTCCTGATAGGTATCGGGAGCGCGATGCTGGACGGGAAAGACCCGAGTGAAATAGCTGTCAGCGTAGCTTCCAAGGGCGGCATGACCGAGGCCGGGTACAAGAAGATGGAGCAGTGGGGAATGCGGGAAGCGATATTGGAAACTTATCATATGGCTCTTGAACGCGAACGGGAATTGCAGGAACTGCTGAAAGGCCTGGACAAGAATAATGGTTAATCTGACAGAGCAGGCTTTTATGCCTGCCGGCACAATCTGATCTATGCCTTTGCAACTCGGCCAGGTAACAGTTGAATGGCTCGGCCACGACAGCTTCCGCATCAAAGGCGCCGGCAAGGTGCTGTACATCGACCCGTTCCAGGTCGAAGGCGAGCCGGCCGACCTGATACTGGTCACGCACGAGCACTACGACCACTGCGATCCCGATGCCGTCAACAAGCTCAAGAAACCGGATGCGGTAATCGTGGCGCCGGAGAATTGCGCAGCTAAGCTGGGCGCCATCAGGAAAGCCGTCCCAAACACGACCATTATCGAGAAGCAGATCGACGTCCGCGTCGTGTATGCGTACAACATCAACAAGTTCCGCGAGCCGGGCAAGGTGTTCCATCCAAAAGGTTTCGGGGTCGGCTACATAATCACGATTAGCGGCAAGCGGATCTATCATGCTGGCGACACCGACCAGATACCGGAGATGGCCAAGCTCGGGCAAATCGATCTTGCTTTGCTGCCGGTTTCCGGCACCTATGTCATGACCGCCGAAGAGGCGGCCCAAGCAGCCAGAACCATAAGGCCGAAAGTCGCAGTACCTATGCATTACGCAAAAGTCGTTGGAACAGCCCAGGACGCCCAGAAATTCAAGGAACTGTACGACGGCGATACGATAATATTAGGCTAATTCTATCCAGAAATCACTTCTTGAACCTGGCTATTTTGGCCAGCATGTCGACATGGGTCAGGAACAGGGAACGGCAGCAATAGCGTTCCAGGCCCAAGCGGTCCATGCTGTCCTTTCGGCTGCGGCCGTTGGCCACTTCCTCGTTGAACTTCTCCCACAAATGGCCCACTGGTTTGCCGCAAGTGAAGCACCGTATGGGTATAATCATATCAATCTAGTTGTCCGCATGGGGATATAAAGCTATTTACTGGCTTCCGGCAGCCGGGCGCGGGCCAACAGTTCGATGTAGCGGTCCAGGCGCTGCAGCTGGCCTTCCAGCAGGTCGATGGTGCGTAATGCGCTGGCCTTTTCCGGCCCTTCGACCGGCTCCAGCTGCTGCCGCGCCTGCTGGAACTCGCGCAACGAGCCATCGATACTTTTCCTGGCCTTGGTGATGACGGCATTTTTCAGGCACTCCAGCAGGTCGCCTTGCAGGCTGACGTACAGGCGACGATCGCCAGTCATTTTGCCCTTCTTGACCACGCCCAGGATGTCCAACAAGTCGATGCTCAGGGAGAGCATGCCAGCCGAATAGCCGGTCTCCTTCGCCAGCTCCTGCAAGGACATGGGCATGTCCTTGACCATCAAAACCGCGATGATCTTGCCGTGCAGCGGCGAATAGCCAAGCGCTGCTGCCACTTCCGAGAAGGCCGCATATGCGCGCTTTTCGGCATCCTTGGCGCGGCCCATAAGTATTAATACTAAACGGCCTTAATAACGTGTATCGAAACGTATGAAATTCGCAACCGTCACTGAGAAGGAGAACCAGCTGATGGGCCGCCGCGAGCTTTGGCTGTCCATCGAGCACAAAGGCCAGGCCACGCCGACCCGCAAGCAATTGCTGGACGGGGTAGCAAAGGCCGTCGGCAGCCCGGCCGAGAACGTCATAATCGACCGCATCTTTACCGACACCGGCCGCAGCTCGTCCCGGCTGAAGGTGCTGGCCTACAAGGACAAGAACAGCATCCCGAAGGCCAAGCTGGAGAAGATGAACCCGGAGCTGAAGCAGCCGGCGAAACCGGCCGAAGCGCAGCCGGCTGAGGAGAAGAAGTAAATGGCCGACGCGAAACCGGCGGAAGCGGAGAAGAAGAAGGACAAGAAGGTCGAAAAGAAGGGTAAGAAGATCAGGAAAGGCAGGAAGCACTCCAATGTCAAAAGGCATGCTTATTACCAGATATCCGGCGACGCCATCGTCCGGAAGAAGAAGCCCTGCCCGCGCTGCGGACCTGGCATTCTGCTTTCGGAGCACAAGAACCGGCTGTATTGTGGCCGTTGCTCTTACACTGAATTCATGAAAAAGTGATGAGTTTTTAGGCAACTTTTGCCGGCTTTATAGCAGCAATCCGATTAGTGCCATGGTTGAAGTTCTGCAGGCCATACCAGGCGTAGTCTTTGGCCTGCTCGCCATGCTGAGCTGGGGTATATCGGATTTCATCGCGGCCAGCCTGGCGCGCCGGAACAGCTCCATGCAGACATTTTTCTGGACCCAGCTGGTCAGCCTGGGCCTTTTCATCCTGACCTTCCTTGCTTTTTTCAGCATGCCAGCCTTGGCGGCCGAAACATTAGGGCTGATAGCCATAATCACCGTGGTGCGGATAGCCGCTTTCCTGGCCTTCTACCAGGGCCTGCGCGACGGCAAGATTGGCGTTGTGTCGGTGCTCACCAACTCCTGGCCGGCCGCTACTGTCATCTTGGCCCTGCTATTTTTGGGCGAGAGCCTTACCGCCGCGCAAGCGCTGGCAATCATGCTGGTAATGGCCGGGGCGACCACGGTCTCATTCCAAGTAAAGGGTAAGGGCAGCGTATCGCTGGGAGCAAGATATGGCCTGTTCGCCTTGGCCGCATTCGGCATTTACTTTGCGGCCATCGGCCTGCTGACCAAGCAGATAAACTGGTTCATCCCGGTCCTGCTCATCAAGCTGGTGCAGGCGCCATTGCTGGCCACATACGCAAAGCAGACGAAAAAAGTGCTGGCCTTCCCGCGCAGCGCCTGGCGGCTGGTGCTGGTCATAGGCTTCCTCGAGACAGTCGGCTTCTATTCTTACGGACTGGGAATTACCAACGAGTACACGGCGGTGATAGCGCCGATGATGGCCGGCATACCGGTAATAACCTTGCTGCTTGCCAGGGCGTTTTTCCGCGAGTCCTTGTCGAAGATGCAAAAAATCGGCATCATCGCCGCGCTCGCCGGCCTGGTATTGCTATCCGTGTAGGATCAGAATATCTTGAACTTGACCGGCGCTATCCCCTCCTCGACCAGCAGGAACTTCGCCTCGCGGCCTTCCGGCAGGGAGCGGTGCTTGGTGACGACCGCCTTCCGCTCCGACATGCGGCCGGTGCGCTCCAGGAAGACGATGGCCTTGGACCAGTATTTCAGCACGTCGCCGCCGATCATCTCGTCCTGGCCGGTGTCCCAGCTCTTGAAGGTGTGAGCCGTTATCAGCACGGGAATGCCCAGGCTGCGGGCAGTGTTAGACAGTATGGACAACTGCTTGGACAGCTCCTTGCTCGATTCCATTATCTCTTCCTTGTGCCTGCCTTTGCTGCTGTCGTGCTCCAGGCGGTATAACGCCACTATGGAATCGACGATCACCAGGTTGGCCTTCTTGCCGTCCAGCGATTTGATGGCCGCGCGCTGCTCCTCGAAGGTCTTGGGCTCGAGCAGCTCGATATTCTCAAGCGCCTGGTCCTGGTCGAGCTTCGCGGCGGCGCAGAGCTGGCCGAAGCGTTCCACGGAGAAGCCGCCTTCGGTGTCGATGTAGACCACCCTGCCGCCGTTCTTCAGGCAGGCCATGGTCGCCAATAGGCAGAAGTTGGTCTTGCCGGACCCGGGCCCGCCGAAGAAGTTGGTGATGGCCGACTTCTCCAGCTTCCCGCCCAGGATGCTGCCCACCGGTTCAGGCAGTGAAATGTCTTCCATGGATGAAATTCGCAGCAAAGGTTAATAAGCCGGGTTTGCTGTTATTTCCAAGTTGATGGCCGGTTAAGGTAAGATAGGCTGTAAGAAACATTTAGAAAGCTTATCTTACAAAATAAATATATGATTTCAACAAAAGTCAGAATCAGAATAAGCTCGAAGGGTCAGGTGGTTATACCCAAGATAGTCCGGGAAAGCATCGGCCTGCGGGAAAACACCACGGCGACGATGGAAATCAAAGAGAAGTCGGTCGAAATCAGACCGTTTCCGGTAGAGAACATAGCCAAAAAATGGAAGGCCGTTGCCGAAAAACATGGGGGCGATGCGCGCAAACTGGTTTATGGCGACCGGCTCTACGCGAAGGAGTTCGGCTGATGTGCCTGGACGCTGATTTCTTCATATTCGCGCTTCTCGACAAGGTAAAAGGCATCAGGAGAATCGGCCTGGACTAGCGGGCAACCCTATAATTCGACGAACTCGGTCTTTATCTGCTTGAGGGAGTTGAGCGATTTGACCTTAGCAATGCCTTTCATGGACAAAACGTTCCTGACAAACTCATAGTATTGGTCGATGTCCTTGGTTCGTACCTTAATCACCACTTCCCAATCGCCGGTAGCAATGTCCACGCTTTCTATCTGGGGAAATCTGGCAAGGTGTCTGGCCACCCGCTCCGGATCTCCATACTCATCTGGCGCCAGGTTAATCAGCACATAGGTGCAGAAGCCTTCGCCTATTTTCTTGTAGTCGAACACGGCCTTGTAGGCCTTCACCTGCCCGTCCTTTTCCATCTGCTTGATGTTGTAATGTAGGGTGGTGGAAGGCGCGCCGAGCTTGCGGGCGATCCTGGCGATCTGGGGCGTGCAATAGCCCTTCCGGAACAGCTCTATCAGCCTGGGCCTGATATCCTTCATATATTGAATAGTATTCCATTATTTATATACTTATTGTCTATTTTTCGAATTTTATTCAAATATGCATAAATACGCAAGATTCGGAAGGTATAGTTATTCCGAGGTGATGAAAATGGACAACGAAGAAGCGCGAATGCACGAGCCGAGAAAAACGAGTGCATACAGCGAGGAAGGTATAGGGGAGTTGATAAGCGGAATCCAGCATAAAAATATTTTGTCATCAACGAAGGTCATTGATCTTAATGAGAGAAAAATGGATTGGCCATTGTTATGGCCGCCATTTAATGCAACAATCGGAGATTCCAGCGGTAGCGCGTTCATTATAGGTGAACTTAACATGGAAAATTCAGAACTTGCAAAAGAAGTGGCCAAACTTTACAGGGAAGGATTTCCTGAACTATTCAGTGGTCCTTATGAAAAATTGCATCATTCGCAAGAGTACCGCGAGCTGGAAAATATGAAAATTTTTACACTGCAAGACACCAGAAATGACAGATTGGCATCAGTTTGGGCCATCACACCTAGCGAGCAGAACATGAGTGTAGAGTACACAGCGACCGTGACACATCCCGAATACCGAGGCAGAGGCTTATGCAGAGGGTTTACCGAAGCTATAGATAAGCTGGTTGAGGGCGCAGGAACAGAGCTGGGTTACGTTTACTGCGCTACCTTCCACACTGCCACACAAAAAATATTTGCGAATCTAGGCTTCAAGAAGGAAGCGATACTCAGAGGGTTCATATTGGCGTACGCAGGAAACAACACCTACAGCAGGGATAATGTGATGCTTATGAGCAAACTTTACGGAGATGCACCGCTTCTATGTCCTGCGGATACGCATATACTCCAGTAAGATGGTGACTGAAATGGCTCAATTTCATGAAACTGGGGAAAGGCAGAAGAAAAGAGACCTCTATTGTGAACAATCCTCAAGCTCTGGAAAAAATAGATTGTTTACCGGAAAGCGGTTTGGATGAAAATCTAATCAGAGAATACTTAGTGTCATCAGTAAAAAGCAACAGATGGCAGAACAGCAAACTGAATGCCGGCCGAGTGCTTGCCATTCCCGATGAGTTCGCAGTAGAACTGAGAAATCTAAGCGAAGCTGCGGCCAACGTGCATTTGTCCTCGCCGGTTCTATCCAACGCGTACTACAATCTTGAGGACACCCTTGGAAGGATGGTGCTGGATTTTCTCGGGCATCCGAAGCCGCAGCAAGGCGGCTTCCTTTCCACTCACGGGGTCACTTCAGCGCTCACCGAGGCTATACATAATTCCAGATGCCGCTACCAAGAAATGTCTTTCCAGCAGGAGAAAAGGTTAGCGATACTTGCTCCGGTAACATCAAACGTGGCAGTGAAAAAGGCAGCAAAGCTGACTGGTCTAGGAACGGAAAATGTCATATTTTACGACCTTGACGAGGGCTTTCAGCCAGATGCAGCGTGCTTAGAAGACATATTCTCGAAAGCATCTGCAAGCAGGCAGGAGATAATAACTGCGGTGACCGTGGCTGGCGACACCGAGCACGGAATAATCCAGGACGCAGCGCGTCTAGCTCCGGCCAAGAAGGCCGGCAATTACAGTCCTGACCTGCTGATTGATGCGGCCTTCGGTTGGTACTTCCTGGCCGAATCCGGGACGACTTTCAGTTGTCCGGAGATAGATTTCATAGCGATGGATTTCAACAAGTGGTTAGGAACGATGAGCCACGCGATGCTGCTGCTGAAGGACGGCGAAAAATTGAAATACTCTCTCCTTGAGGAGGATAGGGAAGCATACGACTCGGAATCTTGGGGGTTCCCATACAGCAGGCAGCATTTCTTGCGGTCAAGGGCACCGGTGACAAGACTAGGGCAGGGAGCCCACTCCATACCCAGCAACCTGGGCGTGTTGCTTAAGTACGGTAAGCAGAGCATGGCCGACATGGCATACAGAATGCGGGAACTGGCAAAAGAATTCTCAGAATACATCAGGCAATCAGAGGCGTTTGAACTGATAGTAGAACCGCAAACCGGCATTGTCAGTTTTTCCTCGTGTAGCGGAAAAAATTACCGGTTCATGGAAGAGTTCAACAAAAATGCCGGTCCAAACCTTGCCTACTCCACAACAATAAGATGCCGAAGGAAGCAGGAGCTAGAAATGCCGGTAGCCGAACGGGACGGCTTCTGGATCCATTTCATGCCATACGCCGACCGCGATACTCTGAACGGGTACATTGACCGGCTCAACAAAACATTAGCTAGGTGATGCAAAACGGGATTTAAGGATAAGGCGGCAAATATCACTATGGACACCGAAGCCAGGCTGGAGCTGGTGCGCGGAGTAGGGGAGGAAATCATAACCATGGAGGAGCTGCGCCAGCTGCTGGAAACCAAGCAGCATCCTGTCGCATACGACGGCTTCGAGCCGTCCGGGCTTGCCCCGATACATTTCGGCGTGTTCCGGGCCTTGCTGCTGCAAGACCTGCTCAAGGCCGGCGTGCATTTCAAGCTGTGGCTGGCCGATTGGTTCGCCTGGATCAACAACAAGATGGACGGCGACCTTGAAGCCATCCACAAGGTCGGCGAGTATTTCATCGAAGTGTGGAAAGGCGCCGGCCTCGAGGAAGGGAAAAACCTCAAGTTCCTCTGGGCCAGCGAGCACATGGACGCCGACTATTGGAAACGGGTGGTGCAGATCTCCAAGATAACGACCATGAACCGCGCGAACCGATGCCTGACCATCATGGGCCGCAAGGAAGGCGAGATGAAGGAAGTCGCCCAGTACTTCTACCCGATGATGCAATGTAGCGACATCTTCGAGCTGGAAGCGGACATAACGCAGCTAGGCATGGACCAACGCAAGGTCAACATACTGGCTCGAGAGGTCGGCCCGAAGCTGGGATTGTGGAAGCCGGTCGTGGTTTCCCACCACATGCTGATGTCGCTGGAAGGCGTCAAGCAGCCGGAAGGCTACGAGGAAAACCAAAAACTGGACATCGAGATCAGCAGCAAGATGAGCAAGTCCAAGCCTTCTTCAGCCATCTTCGTGCATGACTCCAAGCAGGAGATTGCGGCCAAGATGAATAAGGCGTTTTGCGAGCCGAAGAACATCGAGAACAACCCAGTCTTGGAATACTGCAGACACATGGTGTTCCGCAAGTTTGACGTAATGGCTATCGAGCGGCCGACAAAATTCGGCGGTTCTTTGAGCTATGCCTCTTACCAGGAACTGGAGGCTGCGTTCCGCGATGGGAAGCTGCATCCTGCCGACCTGAAGATGGCAACCGCGCTATACATCGACAAGTTGGTGCAGCCGATCCGGACGCATTTTGAGAAGGACAAGAAGGCCAAAGAGCTTTACGAATTCGTGCGCAGCCAAGACATCACTCGCTAGCACTCCGGAAATTCCCGCGCACAACGCTTAAAAGGCCTAGCTGCCAATAAGGCTTATGGAAACCCAGCAGGCCCAGGTTTGGAACACTGGTTACGTCATCGGCGTAGGCCTGCCGAGCTTTTCCGGTACTCTCTTCTAGGGTCGTCCCATAAAGTTACGGCGCAAGGCCGAGGCCATATGGCGGATGACAAAATGCTTCTGGTGAAAGGAGACATCGCGCATGGTTTCGCGGACATCGACTCCTTCCTGAAAGGCTTCGCCACGCACTGCATCAAGGCCAAGCAGGCCAGCATCATGCAGCATATAGCGGGCAACGGCAAGACCATCACCAGAACGGTTAAGGAAGTGTCCAGGGAACTGGACTGCTCCGAGTCAGCGTTATGGAGCCACGTGTTCCGGCTGAAGAAGCTGGGGCTGATCGAATGCCAGGAAGGGGTTAACGCCAGGTTGACCTTCATCGGCCTGCTGCTGGTAGCCAACATGGAAGGGGTAGCCAACGGCCACGCGGAAATCGAAGACAACAACGGCTACGGCCCGCTTGGGATCAGGGAGAAGGTAAGGATAAGGCGCTGATCACTTCTTGCGGATGCCGAGCATGCGCTTCGCCAGGTAGGCAGCGTTGGCGCCATTGTCTATTCCGACGGTGGCGACGGGCACGCCCTTTGGCAGCTGCACGGTAGACAGCAATGCATCCAGGCCGCCGAGCTGGGCGGAAACCGGCACGCCGATGACCGGCTTCTCGGTGTGGCTGGCGACAAACCCGGGCAGTGCAGCCGACAGGCCGGTGATGCAGATGAACACGCTGGCCTTGCTGCCAGCAACTATTTCCTTCACGCGTTCCGGCTCGCGGTGCGCGCTGGAATAGAAGGTTTCGAAATTAATCTTCTCGGCGCGCAGCACCTCCTCCACCTTGAGGACAATGTGCTCGTCCGATTTCGAGCCGGCAATGATGCAGACGTCGGTCATTATATGGATATTGTCCGCCGCCTTATAAAAAGCCGCGGTCATTGCCGCCGCAAGTGGCGGTAGAGTATGGCTTGTTCGGCAACGCGCACCAGGGCAATGCACAGTTCCAAGTCCTGCGGCCGGATAGCAAGTAGTTCGGGTCCAAGCTGACCAGGCCGTGTGCAGGCGCTGCGCCTTGTAACCGGTCTGGCCGTAATCTTCCTTGGTTATAGTGTCCTTAGCCACCGTCAGGCCGGCCATTCAAAGATATTAAATTGAAAGCATAAAATTGCACCATGCATGCCGAGCAAAGGCTGGAAAGCGAGACGCTCAAGTGGCTGGGCAAGCTGCAGGAACGGGTCAAAGGCCTGCCAAAGGCCAGTGACAGCAAAGTTGCCGCTGAGCTGGAGAACGTGCACGCGTACCTGAAGGACTGCCAGCACTTCCTGGACCGGAAGGATTACGTTAACGCCTTCGAAGCGGTCATCTACGCGTGGGGCATCCTGGAAACCATGGAGCGGATGGGACTACTGGAGCAAGACGGGAAACGGGCTGGAACCGGGATGCCGGATAAGGGGCGGAAGTTAGAAGAAGAGGCTGCCGGAAAGGCGAAAGAAGCGCAAGAAGCCAACGACCGGCTCAAATATCTGCAGGCTGACTTTGACAACTACCGCAAGCACTTCGAGAAGGAACGGCAGAGCGTCATCGAGCTGGCCAGCGCCGGCGTGATTACCGAACTGCTGCCGCTGCTGGACGAGCTGGCCCTGACTGCCCAGCATGCCCGCGACCAGAACGACCGGGAGGGCATAAAGCTGCTCGACGAAAAACTTATTAAGG